>SABF01000274.1 GCA_009929095.1 Erysipelotrichia bacterium | reverse complement strand
GATTAGTAAATACCGTAGGCTTTGAGTTTTTTACACGATATTCACAGATACCGCCGGGAATATTGCCGAGAATACTGTTCAGCATGATATCCTTGTCATTCATTTTCTTGAGAATCCGTTTTTTAGAACGAAGATTTGTGATTGCATAGATAGCAAAGCAGAGCAGAAGAAGAATAATCACAGTCAGCGGTACAATCGCCTCTACGTGTGATTCAAGGAATGTCAGTTTTTCATTGACAAATACAATATTGCCGCTGTATGCACTCTTAACGGCAGACTTTTTTATTCCATACTGCTTCATGACGTTTTCGTCGAATTCACAGATACTGGAAACGGTCTTAATCGGATGATTACTGATGTCTGCTCCATGTACAAGCGACAGCACAATCTCAGCCGCATCGGCAGCCATATCATGATAAGAAACCACAACACCGCCAAGAATGCCATTGCCAATGCCAAGTTCATCTGCTTTATATACAGGGGTTTTGGCAATTGAAGCCACAGTCTCTGCCGCTTCCGTCATAGTATATGAATTCCCGTCTGCGTCAGTATTCATATTAAGGAAGATCAGAATTGTATCAGAGCCATATGATGCAAGTTTTGTTTTTATTTCACTAAGTGTTAACTTTGAGCAGTCAATGACTGAAAAATCAAGATTCGGGAAATCACTCTGACACTCATAGAACTGCTTTTGAGAGCCAATGCCGGAAATCGTATGATCAGTGATGCCAATGACACGTACTGCCTTAGGATTCAGCACAGCAGCAATCTGAATTGTCTCTCTGAGAGGAAACACTTCTACAATACCTGTAGTCAGCGGATCTTCAGCAGCCTTTCTGGCATTATCAACATCATTGATTCCCTCAAAGATTACCGGAATATCCCTGAACAGATCATTGCGGTATTCCTGCACAAACTGCAGTGCCGCATCGTCACCCGCGATCACATAATCGTAATCATTGACGTGCTCTCTTTCCAGAACGTCTTTATAGATATCTTCTTTGATATCTTCGTAGTCCAGCCGTTTGGTATCCATAAAGACATAATCGATCATTGCACTGCCATCCAGTACATTCGAGATGCCACTTAACTGTTTGGGAATGCTCTCCCATTCATAGCTGTAAGAGCTGAGAAAAAGTACATGCGGGTGAGAAGAAATGATGCCAATGGTTTCTGCCTGACATGTGATCACTGAAAAAGCGCATATGAAAACCGAAAGAACAATGCATGCAATTTTCTTCAACAATTGTCTTTTTGCCATTCGTCCACCTTCCAGAAGACAATCATCCGTGATTGAAATACTGATTTTTCTGTAACTTTCTAATGTCTGTATTGCTGCTTTTGTTTGAGATAATAGTAACAGTTTTTTTTCCTGATGCATATGCATACTTCATATAAATGATAGCTTCAGTTTTATCATTTGGATTCCATTATGCTCAGTACTCATAATCCTCTTCTGATGAAAAATCAAAGATCGGAACTTCCTCTGATAATGATCTCTGCTGAGAACTCAGAAACTCATACAGAATCGTGTCTTTGACCATCATTGCCTCAATAGACTGATTGTAGCTGATACTGGAAGAAAACAGTCTGATTGAGCCCATCGATTCTGCAATCGATAGCAGTTCCAAATCTGCTGTATTCACTGCCAGAATGGCAAGATACGGAATGCCGGTACTTGCAGGATCAGAAAGATCCAGTCCTTTATGATCCTTGATGGAGATTACTCGGGCACCGGCAAGAAGACAGCCGGTGATGGGCGCTTCATTCATCTTCTGATCAATCGATACGTAGATATCAACTCGCTGACCCGGAATAATATCCCCGCCAAGCCGTGCAAGGTCTGTTTCCAGAGTATAAGCAGCCTGTCCTTCCTTCAGCTGAATCGATGGATAATCTGGCAGACTTTCCTCAGAATACAGCATATCCCGGTAGAAAACCGATCCGGCTGGTATCATGCCCTGTATTTCAGTATATTTTCCAATGATTTCTTCTTTCATGTTATAGGTGTTGTCAAGAAGATAGCCATTCGGTATTCGCGTTTCTATCAGGTCAGTGCTTTCAAGCTTTGTGCGAGGCGGAATGTCTCTGGCGGCAATATAGGTGGTCTGCAGATCAAGTTTCATTTTCAGCCGAATGCCTGTTCCGGATACCGGATATGACGCCTTTTAAGACTCAGATTGCACGAAACCATATTGTGCCGTCGCCATGGATTCCGGTCTCTGTATCCGGGAAAGAGATTCGAGTCCTGGATCGAGTTTATACGTTTGGCAAAACGGCATTGCCTTCACAGATTGTTTCCGGAAAGAATAAACTTTTCACCTCTGCCCCTCAATTTCTGCTGAATGGACAGGCGATTCAATGGAATGCCGCGCAAATAGGTGAAAATCACGGAGATTATGTCGAAATCTCCGCATCCGGGAAATTCACCGGGGGCACTGCTCAGATCAATGGAAAACTCTGGTTCGATGGAATGTAC
>SABF01000273.1 GCA_009929095.1 Erysipelotrichia bacterium | reverse complement strand
ATTATGCGATTTTAATAAAAAGGGAATGGATATCATCAAGAGTTATGTTACTGATGTCGGCAGATACTTTGATGGCACTTCCGGATTGAAAGTTGGCGGCGGTGTAACAGGAGCAGCGCTGTATTCTCTATCAACACTTCTTCTTGATCGTGCAGGAACCATTCTGATCATTGTAGTTCTGTTTATCATTGCAGCACTTCTGCTGGTAAATCTTGATGTCTATAAACATGCGTTTGAAGCAATCACTGCATACTTCTCTACCGTCGGCGAGGAAGAAGATGACGAAGACGAGGAAGAGGAAGAAGAATATTACGAGGAAGAACCGGAAGAGAAGCCTGAAGAACCTGAACCGGTTCTGCGCCATGGTTCAGTAGAACCGGTTATCAAACCGGCTAATGTCAGTTCTGTCAAAATGATTGAGGCGGACATGACTGATGAATCAAAGGAAGATAAACCGGTAGAAGTCCGGGAACCTGCACAGCACAGTCAGTATGATATTCGTGCAGATCAGAAGAATTCGGATCATCTGGAAGAACTGTCTCTGGATATTCCAATTGCACCGAAGGTACCAGCGGCCCAGACGGTTTCGCCTGTCCCGCAGTCAATCTTCATCAAAGTGGATGATCTGGTAGATCAGGTTCCGGAAACTGATGAAAATGCAGGTTCTGAAGCAGCTGACCAGAGTGAGGAATTCAAGGAAGCAGAGCAGAGCGATATTTCTTTGGATGATTTTGATGAAACAGAAGAAATGCCGGTACTGGAAGAAGAACCGGAGCCGGTCATAAAGAAAGCAGTACAAGCTTCTGGGTCGATTGAGACTGCCAGAAAACGTTCCGGCAAGCCTTATAAGCTTCCGCCTGTCACATTGCTTGATCCGATTCCGCCAGCTGCCAAAGATGATCCGAATATTGAAGCAGCCAGGGAGAAGGGAGAACTGCTGATTGAGGTTCTCAGGAACTTCGATATTGAGGCAAATCTGATTGATACGCATATCGGTCCGGCAGTTACCAAGTTTGAGATTCGTCCGGATGCCAACGTAAAAGTCAGCAAAATTCTTAATCTTACAGATGATATAAAGATGCAGCTGGCGGTGCGTGATATTCGTATTGAGGCACCGATTCCGGGACATAACGCAGTCGGTGTTGAGATCCCGAATGTCCAGGCTGTTCCGGTTAAAATGAAGGAATGCATTACAAAGATCAATGAAAAGGACAAAGTTCAGCAGCTTGTCTTTATTCTTGGAAAAGATCTTCTTGGAAATGTTGTATCATGCCGTCTTGATAAGATGCCGCATCTTCTGATTGCCGGTGCAACCGGTTCGGGAAAATCGGTATGCATGAATTCCATCATCACATCGCTGCTGCTTAGAACAAAGCCGGATGATGTCAAGATGCTTCTTGTGGATCCGAAGAAAGTGGAATTCACTCCCTATGCTAAAATTCCGCATCTGATCGGTCCGGTGATCAATGATGCAGCGCAGGCAAGCAATGCCCTGAAAGCAATTGTCAAGATCATGGAGGATCGTTACAGCGTATTCTCCAAGTGCGGCGTTCGCAATATTCAGGTATATAACGATAAGGTAAAAGATGGATCCATCAATATCGGTCTGACGGAAGCTCAGCCGAAATATGAGAAGATGCCATACATTGTTGTGATTATCGATGAGCTTGCAGATCTGATGGTCGTTGCCGGCAAAGAAGTGGAGAGCTCGATTCAGCGCATTACACAGCTGGCAAGAGCTGCCGGCATTCATCTGATTGTTGCAACACAGCGGCCATCAACAGATGTCATTACCGGCATTATCAAAGCAAACATTCCGTCGAGAATTGCATTCTCTGTATCAAGCGGCATCGATTCAAGAACCATTCTGGACCATATTGGTGCAGAACGTCTGCTTGGCAATGGCGATATGCTGTATATACCGATCGGCCAGTCAGCGTCAACGCGTGTGCAGGGAGTGTTTGTGACTGATTCTGAAGTTCAGCGTGTTTCCGATTTTGTATCTCGTGAAGCAGTTCCAATGTATGATGACTGCTTTGTACGGCTGGAAGGTGTTGAAGGCAATGAAGGAACTGCCGTAACCGGTGAAGATGCGGATCCGCTTTATGAAGAGGTGAAGCAGTTTGTCATTGATCAGCAGAAAGCTTCCACATCTCTGCTGCAGAGAAGATTTGGCATTGGCTATAATCGTTCCGCGCGAATGATTGATCTCTTGGAAAACAGAGGTATCATCGGTCCGGTACAGGGCTCCAAACCAAGAGATGTATATATCAAACGGGATACTGATTCAGAAACAGATGAAGACTAGAGCGGAAGAAATTCTGCTCTTTTTTTTGTGATTTCAGTAAAAAAATATCTGATACTCAGCAGATTGTCATTCTTCGGCATTGTTTCTCATTATTCTGATTGATGAACCAAAATGAACATAAATGAATTATATTGAATCATTATGAATTATGACGTACGATGTTTCTGGCAAGGCAGGAGGACGATACAGGTGAAGAAGATCAGTATTGATG
>SABF01000272.1 GCA_009929095.1 Erysipelotrichia bacterium | reverse complement strand
GCCGATAATTGAAATCCCGAGACTGCCGGATGTCTGGCCGATAATGATCCCATCCATCATGGCCGCAAGCTGCTGCACAATGCCGCATGAGAGAATCGGGAACATCAGGATCAAAAGTGTTTTGGAAATATCTCCATCAAGAATATCAACTCGTTTCATAAAGAAGAATATACGGAATAGAGATGCGTATTTGCCGCAATAAAGTATCTGTACAAAAGGTAATACAATACGTTAATAAATCCGGCATTCTCCATATGATGAATACGTCGAGGTGAGATATACAATGAAAATACTTCTTGCGAGTCACGGTACATTTTCCGAAGGTACACAGTGCTTTTTAAAATTGATGACAGGAACCGAAACGCCGGTTTATACACTCTCTGCATTTATGGATGACCGATCCATCGAGCAGCTTGTGACAGAGAAGCTGAAAGAAATAGGAGATTTTGATCAGCTGCTGATCTTCTGTGATATTCATGGCGGCAGTGTTGCTCAGGAACTGTTCCGTCAAACCCATGAAGACACCAGAAATATTCAGATCATTGCAGGCTATAACCTCGCCATTGTAATGGATCTGATCTTCAAAAACCATATAGTTACACCCGAAGAAATCAGACACTCTATTGCTGAGGGGTCAAAGGCAATAGTCTATCTGAATGATATTAAAGCGGATTCAGAAGAAGAGTCGCTCTTCTAGAAAGGAGGAAGATATGATCAAATTGCTGAGAATTGATGAACGTCTGATTCATGGCCAGGTGGCAAATCAATGGGCACGTCAGTTGGCTGTCAATGCCATTGTAGTCGCAAATGATACGGCGGCTGAGAACGACCTGATGAAGATGTCGCTTCATATGGCTGCACCAGATGGAGTGAAAGTTGTTGTCCGCAGTGTCAAAGATGCGATTGCACAGCTGAATGATCCAAGATCATCGGCACTGTCAATCTTTGTTGTTGTAAACTGTCCGGCAGATGCTTTGGAAATTGTTAAAAATGTGAAAGATATTCCATATGTGAACGTCGGCAATTTTGGCAGAATTAACAAGGACAAGATGAATCGCAGAACATTTGCTGACTCGCTTTATGCGAATGATGATGAAGTCAGACAGATGCAGGAAATGATCAGTATCGGTGTTGACTGCGAGTACCGCATGCTTACAACAGATCAGAAAGTATCACTTGCTACATTATTGAAAAAATAAATAACTTCTTGGAAAGGGGAAATTATGTCAATTATTCAAGCTGCAATTATTCTGACAATTATGAACTACATCATCTCAATACTTGATAATTTCATGGCATGGGATGCAACATGGCGGCCTTTATTTGTTGGCTGGCTGACCGGACTCTGCCTTGGAGATCAGCGCACAGGATTGATTATGGGTGCGGAGCTCGAGGCTATCTACATGGGTATTTCTGCAATCGGAGGTGTCATTCCATCTGATCCGGAATCAGGAACATTAATCCCGGTTGCGGCAGTCATTCTGTCCGGTACGGATATGAATGCAGCTATCGCACTTGCTATTCCAGTCGGCACACTGATTACATATGCTAATACTCTGGTATCTCCGATTCAGCTCGCTTTTCTTGGTCTGTATGACAAATATGCTGAAGCAAATGATCAGAAGCACTATACAATGCTGCATTACTTGTATTGCTTACTGATTACACCGCTTCCCCGTACCGTCATTATCTTCCTGGCTCTCTGGCTTGGTGTCGGCAACCTGGGCGCAATTAACAGCGCAATGCCGCTCTGGCTGATCAACGGTCTTGATGTCGCAAGCGGAATGCTGGTTGCTGTAGGATTCGGAATCCTGACATCCATGATCTGGTCCAAGAAGCTCGGAATATTCTTCTTCGTCGGATTTATCCTTGCTGAAATGCTGGGACTTCCTACTGTTGGCGTTGCAATCATCGCACTTGCAATCGCATTTGCAATCTTCCTGATTGACACAAAACTGCGCAGTATCGATAACAAGGTTGGAGCAGGAGCCGTTGCGGCTTCAGCTGCTTCGCCAGTAGAAAAGGAGGACAGTTTGTTCTAATGGCTGCTAATAAGAGAGAATTGACTCCTGTAGAGAAAAAGAATCTTCGTCACATCTTCTGGTGCTCCGGACACATGTGGGGTGACTTCACCATGGTCAAGATGGAAGGAAATACCTATGCATACTGCATGCTTCCAGTGATCAACGAAGTATATGGAGACAATAAGGAACTAGTAACAGAAGCATTTGTAAGAAACACAGAATTCTTCAACACACACGCATCTGTCTCGGGTCTTATATTCGGCTTATCCTATGCACTGGAGCGCGAACGTTCACTGAATCCGGAGGCTGTTTCAGGAGAAATGATCACCAACATCAAGACATCTCTGATGGGACCTCTTGCTGCAATTGGTGATTCCATCTTCTTCAACTGCATTCGAGTTATTTCAGCCGGTATCGGTATTTCTCTTGCAGCACAGGGAAATCCGCTTGGCGTACTGCTGTTTGTTGCTATCTATGGCGGTATCTTCCTGGCAGTCAAG
>SABF01000271.1 GCA_009929095.1 Erysipelotrichia bacterium | reverse complement strand
GGCTGGTTGTTGCGCACACGCCGCTCCAGATCGGCGAGCCGAAATCGGTAGTGATCGACACGATCTTTCAGCCAGGATTGCTGGAGCTGGTTGTACGAGGCTTGAGTCAGTCCCGGAATCCGGGTGACTTCATAGATCACACCGAGATGCTCGTCGTCATGAATGGCGACCTCACTTCGGCTCCAGACGCCATAGACATGACGCCAGAAGTCGACATTGTCCTGGATCTCGGCTGGAACGGGGAAGGTGTGCGAGTCACCGTAGTCGCGCTGAGTCAGATGGCCTGTGTCGCCGAGCTGAGATTCGAGATTGTTGCTCGCGCAACCGGCCATGAGCAGCAGGATTCCAGTGCCGATAAGATATCGATGATGCTGATTCTGAAACATGAACCTGGCGCGCTGTATCATGCACTGTCGGCACTTGCAGAAAAGAACATCAATGTCATGAAGCTCGAATCAAGACCGATCCCAGGACATGCATTCCAATATATGTTCTATATTGACTTTACAGGCAATACGGAAGATCCGTCAGTAGCAGAAGCGATCACCAGCCTGAAAGAGCGCTGCACGGAATGCCGAGTGCTTGGCTGCTACCGTGCTGCAGTCACTGTCTGAAAACATTTTCAGAAAAATGTGATTGCCTTTGCATGAAACTGGGGATATACTTTGACCATGAAACAGATACATACAAACGCATATTATTACTTTACCTTTAGATAGTCGGGCAGATCGGATAGATATTGCCCGTTTTGGATCGTTCCGGCAATTATCTATTGGATGAGTGAAATCAAGCCACATGGATGAATGCCATGTGGCTTTTATGATGTACCAAGCATGGGCGATAGCCAGACGATGGAAATCCGCCGCGTACTGTGCCAGATCGTATCTTGCCTGCAAAGATCTGCATGGAAAGCCGCAATGGAAGTAAACGGCGACGAAAGACGGTGCTGAACATGCGGAAGTCAGCCGACGTCACGGCAGTAAGGAAACTGCAGCAATAGGCATGGAGTGAATGAAGTAACCGGTATAAACCCGAAACAGGATATCAGTAGAAAGGAAATGCGATGAAAGCAGAAAACTTAAGCAGAGATGTTTCGCAAAGGGGCAGTACGGAAACTGTGACTGCCGATCGCAGCCATTGTCGATATCTGCAAAGAACTCAATCGGGTTATTCCTGGATGGCTGAACTGTTTCAGCATTATAGAAATGAAGACATGGACTGCAGTCATAGATCAATGGCTTAGTCGAAGTCACAGAATGATCCAATGAAACATCTGGAGAATCCCAAGATAAAATGGAAGAATCTGAGGAAACCCCGGGTTCAAAGAAAGAATGCGTATCAGGCGGCCAATCACCGCTTCCTGCCAGATTAGGAAAAGGAGAGAACAATATGAAACGAATCAGCATTCATACAAATCAGAGAGACAGTGATATTCTGCTGGAACACGGCATTCTCAATCATGTTCGTTCATTGGCCGGAGAGGTCGGTAGTGTATTCCTTGTCAGTGATGACGGCGTTCCTGAAGAGTATCGCAGATGCATAATTGATCAATACCCAGATGCTGTCAGTTTTGTATTTCCGCAGGGTGAGGCTTCGAAGAATGCGGATAACTGGCAGAGAGGTCTTGGCATCATGCTGGAACATCACTTTTCAAGAAACGATACAGTGATTGCTCTGGGCGGCGGTGTAGTTGGAGATCTTGCCGGATTCATTGCATCAACCTATATGCGCGGAGTCAGATTTATCAACATTCCTACAACAGTCTTATCTCAGATTGATTCTTCGATCGGAGGCAAGACTGCCATTGACATGAATGGCATCAAGAACTGTGCTGGCGCCTTCTGGCAGCCGGCTATGGTCCTTATTGATCCTGATACATTGAAGACGCTGCCTGCCCGTCAGATTCAGAATGGACTTGCTGAAGCTGTTAAAGAAGGGATGACCTCTGATCCAGATCTGTTCGAAATCTTCGAGCAGGACGATTATCAGGATCATATGGATGAAATCATTGAGCGCTGTCTGAATATCAAGAAAGCAATAGTGGAACATGATGAACGGGAATCCGGAGAAAGAAGAATTCTGAATTTTGGTCACACTTACGGCCATGCTTATGAAAGCATTGGACATGGCAGATATCTGCATGGAGAATGTGTTGCAATGGGCATGATGACAATGATGGAAAATGGACAGGTGAAGGAAAGACTGCAGAAAGTACTGCAGAGACTGAATCTTCCTATCGCCTGTGATGTAGATCCACGTGAGACTGCCCTGCTGATTCAAAATGACAAAAAGGCAGATCATGATCATGTGACCGTGGTCAGGGTAACTGAAATTGGCAGAGGATTTGCAGAGAACTGGACCATGGAGCAGATTCGAAAGGGGCTTGGATTATGAGCAATACGATCGGAAAGAATATCACACTGACATTGTTTGGAGAATCCCATGGAATGGCTGTTGGTGCTGTTCTGGATGGACTGCCAGCCGGGCTGAAGATTGACATGGATTATGTACTGCGCTGTGCTGAGC
>SABF01000270.1 GCA_009929095.1 Erysipelotrichia bacterium | reverse complement strand
GCATAAGGCCTGGTCTTTTTAGCCAGAGCATCCGGAGCTTCCGGAGAAGTCAGATCAGTGGAATGCGCACCGGACTCTGCTACCATCCTGCCAAGTGCTTCTGGATTTTCCAGCATCGGGCACGGTCTCAGCATGTTCTCATTGAACGGCTGATTCTCACGATACTTGAGGAACAGCGGCTGACGCAGGCAGTCCAGCAGATCAGAATTCTTGATGTTAGCCTGGCTGTAATGGATGAATACGCATGGTTCAACATCACCGTTGGAGTTGATGTGGCAGTAGTTCTTGCCGCCGGCAATGCAGCCGCCGATGTATTCCCCATCATTCTGGAAGTCGATTGTCCAGATCTCATGTGCGTTTTCAAGAGAACGAACTTCACGGATTCTCCTATACACATATTCACGCTCGTCCGGTGTCAGAAGCAGATCCGGAGATGCGTCATTGCCAACTGGCATGTAATGGAAATACCAGGCAATACGGACACCCTTTTTCTCAAGCAGATCAAAGTACTCATCGCTTGTAACCATCTTGTAGTTGTAATGCGTATAGCAGACAGATACCGCAAATACAATTCCATACTTCTTCAGCAGATCCATAGCTGCCATAACCTTTTTGTAGCAGCCTTCTCCGCGGCGGGCATCATTGGACTCTTCGGTGCCTTCCAGGGAAATCGCAAAGCTCAGGTTGCCCAGTTCCTGGCACTTCTTGGCAAACTCTTCGTCAATCAGAGTGGAGTTTGTGAAGATGTGGAAGTAGCAGTCGTTGTGCTTCTCAGCAAGCTGAATGATATCCCACTTGCGAGTCAGCGGTTCTCCACCGGTCATGATGTACATGTAAATGCCCAGTTCCTTGCCTTGAGTAACCAGTTTGTCCAGTTCTTCATTGGTCATGAACACCTTGTGACCATATTCTGCAGCCCAGCAGCCTGTGCAGTGCATGTTGCATGCAGAGGTCGGATCAAACAGTATGGTATAAGGAATGGAGCATTTATACTTAGCTGCCATCTTGCGCTGTCTGGGCAGGCCCAGCATAGACGCATTGATGACAAAGTTCTGAAAGAACTTATCCAGGCAGTTCGGGTCAATCTCGTGAAACAGGCGCACGGTATACTTATACCACTTGCTTTCCTTGTCAGTCAGAACCCGGCGGACAAATGCAAGCTGATCCGGCATGGCAACTGATCCGCCATATTTATCCAGCCAGTCTAGAATTTTGGGAATGTTGTTTTCAGGATCTTTCTGCAGATATCCAAGAACCTGCTTCAGTCCAAATGCCTTTACTGATTCAGACAATGTTTTTTGCATCTTATTTCTCCTTATTGAACGTTTTCAGTTTAGTCCCACTGCATCTTCATTTCAAACAAAAAAGGCCAAGTTTATACAGTCTGCGTAAACTGTCTACTATTGACTGCACAGTTGTACCGGAGTCTTTTTCTGACCCGGAAATGCCTGAATTCTGTTCGTCACGTAACAGAGAGAAATGAAAAGCCTGACAGACTCGCTGTCAGGCTGTGATCATTTATTCAACACTCTTCAGGGATTCCACCATCAGAATATTGTCAAACTTCTTCCGCATCAGCAGATTCACCAATGCGCCGAATACAATTGTCATGCCCACACAGAGCACCTGTGACTGCCATGAAATAATTCTTCCGAACATAACATAGTCCATCTCTACCTGCCCCATAATGTAGTGATGCAGAGCAATGCCCATCGGAATGCCGCATAGTGCACCCAGTATTGTCAGAATGTTGTTTTCCTTGAAGATATAGCTTTCCACTTCCTTCTTACGGAAGCCAAGCACCTTCAGAGTTGCAATCTCACGCTGCCTCTCATTGATATTGACATTAGTCAGATTCCCCAGCACAACCATTGCCAGTGCAAGTGAGGAGATGATCAGAACAATGACAATCATGTTCAGACCAGTGATCATATTGTTAAAGTTTGCAATGACAGAATCATAGAATTCTGTTCCCTGTACACTGTCCATGGCACTGATATCCTGCCTGACTGCCGTGGAAGATGCCCCTTCAGCCAGTTTGATATATGCTGCATTCTTCTGCAGCGCTGTTCCGAAGGTCTTCTGATAGCAGTTCTGAGTCATGAACACGTAATGATACACATACATCTCACAGACGCCGGTGATTTTGACATCCTTTACCAGACCGTCCCTGCTCTCCAGCTTGATCGTATCTCCGACGCCGACTTTCAGCTGATCCCCCAGGCGCTTCGAGATAATAATACCGTCATCATTCAGCGCCAGCTGCTGCTGCGTAGCAAGATTTCTCAGAAGATAAGTACGTTCAACATCTGATTCGGAATCATATACCTCAGTGCGTACTGTTTCTTCCCTGCCGTTCTTTCCGGTCGCAACTGCTGAATAATAGCCAAGCTGTGTGCCCTGAGCAATATCTGAGCGCTCTAAAATGTGTTTGAATGCCTGTTCCGTCTCGCTGACACTGAGATTTTTGTCAAACTGCACAATGCCATTATATCGATAGATGACCCCAAACTGGGTATCAACTATGG
>SABF01000269.1 GCA_009929095.1 Erysipelotrichia bacterium | reverse complement strand
GTCTTAACATTCCTGCACACAATGTCTCGGATGAAAATACAGGAAATATTCAAAAATTGACTGATTCCATCAAGTTTCTTTCAAATGATCTTGGTGAAGCAGCGAGTGCTATTCAGAGTGGAAACAGCTTGAATATTCCCAGACGCAAACCAGCCGGTATCAAACCGACCGCAACAGGGACGATGAAAATAGTCCGAGAGAAGAAACTTGAAGCTAAAAAGCCAGTCTGCTCCAACAGTTTTGATATACCCGGATCAAAACCCAGGATATCTGTTCCTGCTGAATCAGAATCTCGGCCAAAGTCCCCAGTTCTTCCTGAAATCAAGACTGCAGCAGTCAGCGCTGCGTCAGTCAAACTGGATGTCGAAGAACCCTATTCCATACCGGTACCGAGGGCCGCTCAGCAAAAAAACAAGACAATCGAGCATCATGAAACCAGCAGTTCTGAAAACAGACATGCAGAAACCTCAATTCCGTTGCCGAAGGAAACCTTTTATAAATCAGGGCATCCAGTTTCAGAGCCTGCCAAGAAAAAATCTTTCAATGATGAACTGAACAGCATTTTCCATAATACAGGCAGAGAAAAGCCAAAGAAACCTTCCTATAGTGAGCGACTGGCAGTTGGTATGAAGTTCTATCAGCACCTGCTGCTGGTATTTCTGATCACCTGCATGATCTGCGCCGCCGGACTTGGATATCTCTGGTTCTGGCTCAGTCGCTATGAGGGACGATCGATCAACGGCGCTGTCAGAAACTACCTGAAGGAAATTGCGGCTGAAAAATGGGATGCAATCTATGAAGAAGACACCACCTACTTCATTGAGCTTAATTCCAAGGATAAGTACATCAGCTGGCTGAAGGATAAATATAAGGATCTGAGCATCAGTTCTCTGACCTATTCCTTTACTGGAGCTGATGATCTTTCACAGTATTATACTGTTTATGACGAATATGGAAATCGTATTACTTCACTGGAACTGCGCAAGCCTGATAACAGCAATACATGGAAAGTCAGGACTCTGGATTCTACAATGTATTATAACTTTGACGTACTGGATAACACTGGCTTCATGATCAACAGTATCAGTATTGACAGCAGCTATGCCAATGAACCGAATCAGATTCCCTATTCGTTTGAGAATCTCGGCCTTGATGATAAAATGCCTGTTGTTACCAGATATTCGATCAAAAATTTTGTTGATGCACCGGATATCACGGTAAGTGATGCCAATCAGAGTACTGCTGTTCGCGACTACAGCGGCAACCAATACTATGTTGGTCCATCCCCAACAGATGATCAGTATTCCGGATTCTCTGCAGAGATTCTGGACACTACTACCGCCTACTGTCAGTACATCTCGAAGGATGGCACTTTCACGGCATTGAACAAACATCTGTATCCAAATACTGACTTCTACAACAACATCATAGGGTTCAATAACCAGTGGTACAGTCCCCATGATTCTACTGAGTTCCAGAACACTCGCATATTTGATGTTATGCCAATCGGCAGCAATGCCTTCATCGGATCCATCTCATTTGATTATGTTGTTACTGCTTCCGATGTCACGCGCACTACTTCCAGTACTTATCAGCTCTTCTTTGTCAGAAACAGTGCCGATGAATGGAAACTGGTCAATCTGATTATTATTGCTTCAAGCGGTGAAAATGATTCGATCACTGCCACTCCTACCGCATCACCGGAAGGATAAACAAAAAGACACTTCATATCAGAAGCAGTTCATTCTTCTGACTGAAGTGCCTTTTTTATTGCTGTTCAGTCAAATTATCCTGAACAGGTGCTGATGCATAGCCATAACCCCAGAATGATCCGTCATTGCGGTAAATCACCGAGCAGCTGCCGCTGTTCTTGTCAGCCGCGGCCGCCTCACATTTATCCTTGCCTTCGGCTCCCTCATAGAGCGTCTGGAATCGATCCGTATCAGCTGGCAGTACTGCGTCGCATGGATAATCTGCACTTCTTGCTGATGAAATTGTACATCCCGCTGAAGAGATCTCTGGCGGAGCAGAAGATTCCGGGGTAGGCAGTGCTGTCGCATCCATGGAATCCAGTACATGAACAGTAATCCCAATCTTTGATTCATTGCCGGACAGGTCTATGCAGGTGATAACTGGATAATAATCACCTGCTTTAGAGTAATTTATGTATCCTTCCACTTCCGTATTTAAAAGGCCATCCACATCGTCATAGCCCGTGATATTGGAAAAATCGATCGGCGTATTAACCGTAGTAGTGTATTCATAGTTTTTGATATTGATATATGGCGCACTGATATCTCCGCTTCCGGTAATGCTGGATGATGCAGTGCTGCTGCATCCGGCAAGCATACACGCAGTCAGAATCAGGCCGATTGTTTTTCTTGACATGGCTGTATTATATAACGAAAAAGGCCGTTTCCGATAGATCGGAAACAGCCTATGACACATTGTCTGCTTAGAATTTGACGATTTCGCCCTGTGCAGTGCCGCTGATGGCAGCTGCATTAGCCTCATCCGTATCGATGTGCAT
>SABF01000268.1 GCA_009929095.1 Erysipelotrichia bacterium | reverse complement strand
ATACATTACTTTCCCAAATTCATTCCTTGTGAGACTGGACTTCATACTTGTCTTCATATCATTGTAGCTCTTTGCCGATCTCATTCGTGAAAAGCCCATAGTCAATGCACCGACATTTTTAGATATTGACATATTATTATCATTAAAGATGATGATTATTTTTCTTTTTTCGGAGCCAATCTGGTTCAATGCTTCCATGGCCATACCGGAACTCATTGCACCATCGCCGATCACTGGTACTATTTCATATGATTCATGGTTCAGATCTCTTGCAACTGCCATTCCAATAGCCGCACTTAACGAAGTGGAACTGTGTCCTGCTTCCCAGACATCGTGTTTACTTTCGTAGCGCTTCTCAAATCCAGATAATCCGTTGAACTGCCTGAGCATGCCAAAATCCTTTGCTCTACCAGTCAATATTTTATGTGTGTATGACTGATGACCAACATCAAAGAACAATTTGTCTTCAGGTGAATTAAAAACATAATGTAGTGCGATCGTCAATTCCACCGCACCAAGATTGCTGGCCAGATGACCGCCAGTTTTAGAAATACTGTTGATCAGAAATACCCGAATCTCCTGAGCTAGTTCATCCAGCTCTGGTACTGTCATTGATTTCAAAAAATCGGGATTCTGAATCTGTGTTAGATCCATGGAGAGCCTCCTATTTACTTCGTGTCTGAATCTCTCTGACAAAATTAATCAGTGAAGCAGATTCAAATCCCCCGATCTGTTTGATTTTAAAGCAGCTTTCTTCATAAAGCCTGGTCATCAGTTGTTTTGCGTTCTCTTCCCCTAAAAGAGTAATACTTGTAACTTTATCATTGCGGGAATCTGAATTGCTTTTACCAAGCTGCTCAGCAGTTTCAGTCGCATCCATCCAGTCATCCTGAACTTGAAATGCCAATCCCAGTTTCATTCCAATTGATTTCCAATCTTCAACAGCAGAATCATTCTGCCCGCAGATAACTGCGCCGATCATCAGCGGAGCACTCAGCAGACAGCCGGTTTTGAAATGATGAATCTGCTTGAGTTTCTCCCAATCGGTTATGGATGATTCTTCCTGAATATCAAGATCCTGGCCAAGTACCATTCCATCTGGTCCAGCCATATCTGCTAGAATACCCGCACATTTTATGACTGATTCAGGGTTCTGGTGACTGCTTAGAGCTGTAGAAAATGCATAGGTTAGAAGGCCATCTCCGGCAAGAATCGCTGTTGCTTCGTCAAACATCTTGTGACAGGTTGGATTTCCACGTCTCAGCTCATCATTATCCATTGCAGGAAGATCATCGTGAATCAGTGAATATGTATGGATCATTTCCAATGCACAAGCAAATTCATCAGCAATGCTTTCTTCTTTTCCATATCCTTTTACTACTTCGTACAGCAGTTTTGGACGGATTCTCTTTCCGCCTGCCAGCAATGAATATTCCATTGCATCTCGTACACGGCTGTCACTGCAGGCTGATATCTTATCTTTCAGAAGATTGTCAATCCTCATTTGAATCACTCCCATTCTTCTTCATGATATCCTCAACCTCAACTTCAAATGCTTTTAGTTTGCTGTCACAGGTTTTTACCAGATTCAGTCCTTCCTTAAACAGATTGATTGTCTGATCCAGCGGTTTATCATTCTGCTCAAGGTCATTGATGATTTCTTCCAGTCGATTCATATTCTCTTCAAATGATTTCTCTTTTGCCATGCTCTATTCTCCTTTACGAACCTTAATGACTGCTGCATCAGCTGAGCCTTGGGAGAAACGGATATGAACTCTGTCCCCCTCTTTCAGATCACCAGCACTGTTGATTGTCTTATTCTCCAATGTAACAGCACTATAGCCTCTCTTCATAACCTTCAATGGTGAATAAGCATCCAGAACACTGATGTCATGATTCAATTGATTTCTGCTGTCAGAAATGCAAAGCTGAATATGTGTCTTCAATCGATTGCTGCAGCGCTCGATTTTTATTTGCTCTTTGTCAATTTCGGACTGTGCCTGCAGAAGCAGTGTATGTCGATCATCCTGCAGTCTTTGTGATAGCGTCTGACTCTGTTCGTTCAAGCTTCGTTTTAGCTGCAGGAAGAGTGCATCAAGTTTCAGCTGACGTTCACTGTACAATCGCTGAGTGTTCGTAAATACAGATCGTTCTGAATCTTTTTGAAGTCGGTCTCTGCTTTCTTTGATTGCTCCACTCACATAATTGATAAGGCGTATTCGATCTGTCTGAAGCAAAGCAGACACTTCCTGCCGATTAGGGGTAGCACGTTCAGCAGCGCCTGTAGGTGTCGGTGCTCTTAAGTCAGCAACAAAGTCGGCAATCGTAAAATCAACTTCATGACCGATTCCTGAAATAAGGGGGGTATTCAGCGCATAGATTGTTCGCGCAAGCCGTTCATCATTGAAAGACCAGAGATCTTCAATGGAACCGCCGCCGCGAACGAGCAGAATAACATCCAGCTTCTTGGCGTCAGCTTCTATGAGTGCATTGATGATTTGCGCTGCGCTCTCTTTGCCCTGCACATTGATAGG
>SABF01000267.1 GCA_009929095.1 Erysipelotrichia bacterium | reverse complement strand
TATCTGCACTGGTTAACGTTTCTGAATCAGTCCCTCAAGTGAGGGAGCCTGTTCGTGCAGGCTCCCTTCTCTCGATCACTGGCAATAATCCCAGTCAATCAGTTTTGTGTCAATAGTTGTAATTCCCTTTCTACACAGAGATCTGTGTGCAGGGACAATTCTTCTTCCAGTGTTTTTCCCACAATGTCCATCTTGAGTTCCACATATTCCATTGTTGTGCTTACGCTACGATGACCCAGTAAATCTTTAACCAGCTGAAGATTCCTTTCCGGTGCTTTCATCAGTTCTGTAGCCAGGGTATGTCTGAAACGGTGCGGCGAAACGGCAAAACCACATTCCTTTGACAGACGGCGAAAAAAGGAGCGGATCTTTTGATGCATCACTGTCACATCATTTCTGTCAAATTTTGCTTTTTTCCCGGCAATGTAAAAACTGACATCGAAGAGGTTATCTTTTGGCCCGGCTCCAGCCTCCGTTGCCCGTGTAAGAAGAAGCTGTAGCCGCAAACGCAGCTGCTTAACAACGGGAACGCGCCATTCTCTGTGCGTTTTACTCCCCTCAAGGCGCAGATCTATATAGCCTTCTGTCAGATTGACGTCCCTGAGCTGAATATGCAGCAGTTGATTTTGCCTCATTCCCGTATATCTGAGCGTATCCAGAACGGTTATCCAGAACCAGACCGGGTAAAGCGCACTCCGCCCGCCACGTGCAAAAATTTTCCTGTTTGACTCAATTTCAGCCTGCTGCATTATCAGATAAAGTCGGGTTAGCTGAGAGCGGTTTAAAGTCCGTTTTTTCTTTCTGTCCCGCTGTACAGTGCAGTTGTTAAAAGGGTTTTTGCCCGCAGGCAATAAACCACTTTCCATAGCATAGTTATAGAGGGCCCTGAGATGTGCAATTTTATTGTTCCAGGTCTGCGCCGATTGTTGTTTTTCTCTGAGTACATATCGCCGCCATCTTAGAACTTCATGATGAGTAACCATTGATGGGGTTATGTCAGCCCCCGTAAATTTCAGGAACCCCTTTACAACCTTTGCGTAGCTCCATTCTGTTGCAGCGCGCAGGTTTCGGGCGAAGAAGTACTCTTCAAGCAATTCTTCCCATGTCGTATAATGGTTTTTGTCAGACATACAGCATTTCCTTTTTCTAAATCAAGCTGCCCTTAAGGGCCCTCATGGACTGCCCCTCCTTCACAGGAAAGACAGAAGCCCGCTGTCTTCAGGGGAAGACGCTCCTCTGAAAAGGTGTGTAGTCTTGACAAGATATCCACTTACAGGTTTAAACCTGCCTTCTTTGCCAGGAGAGTGGTACAGTTTCGCTTTAATAAAACGCTCTCCCCGGCGCACCTTGTGAATATGCAGCTTCTCAAATTCCATTTGTATGGTATCCCTGCTTAGCTCTGCTCCGCTTTCTCTGATGTAAAGATAAAATATGTCTGGAACCCTGAGAAAGATGAACCCTGCAACTGCATGCGCCCTCGAATCAGGCTGATTAATGTCAATTCGCTTGCTCTTAAGTCCTTCAGAAAGCCACCTGAGAAATTCAGTGCCAGTCTGTTTTTTTATCACTGTTTTTTGTGCGTCAATGTTAATGCTGTGTAAAGGGATGTTATCCCCTACAGCGTGTTCAGGGAAAGAGTCTTCTGCTACTGTCTGATTTATCTCAGGCTTATCAGCATCTGGAAGTAGTTTATTAAGGGGAGAAAATTCTGGCTCATTTTCTGTTCTCGTACTGATTGAAGACTCTTCATCACATGCTTCAGTCCCGGTCATATCAGGCTCTTCAATGGCACTGAAAAGGCTTAGCAGCATCTCTGTATCAGCCTTCTCTGTTTCGTTTGGATCACATTCCGTACTCTCGCCTGCCTTTTCATTGCTGACGAGATTGCTGCCATCAGCCATCGGCACCGGTGCAATAGAAGATGCGAGTTGAATTCCCTGCAAATCTGCAGCTTCTGGCGATGTAGTTTTCAGTGTTGTTTCTACTGACGGTTCTATTTCAATCTCTTGATCAGACGGCGTTTGCGGAACTGAAAGAGCCGGCTCTATGAGGGTGTTAACTTTCTCATTTGCCGCGGATACCTCCAGCGAAGGCGATTCCACCTTTTCGGCAGCTTGCTTCATTAAGCTTCTGATAAGTGGCATCGCCGGATGCTGATTCCATAAGGAACCGGCAAGATTACCCAGAGCTTCGGGATTTTCTGCCAGCCATCCTGTAGCCTCTGCTGGCATAAGTTGTCCGGCTGCCAGCGCTGCAAAAGCTGAAGAGTTGTCAGCTTCCCGAAAGCGAAATCGATTCCCTTGTGGACACCTTCAGATCCGGAACGGATGGATTAACATCTGCCGGAGACGCGATGAAATTCATGGGATCAAGAATAGAAAAAATTGCTCTTATTGCTGGCCTTTGACTAATTTCTATTCCTTTTAATCCTTCTTCAATGAAAGAAGCATTTTTCAACAAACTCGGTGAACAGACTATCCCTGAAAATCAGAGAAACTTTGCAACAAAAGCAAATCTTCCCACTTACCCTGAAAAAATCGC
>SABF01000266.1 GCA_009929095.1 Erysipelotrichia bacterium | reverse complement strand
CGGAGATATGGCGGAAGATCGTTGTTGCGCCCATACAAGATCTGTCCGCTACAGTTAACTGCAAATGCCGTACAGTCACGTATTTCTATAGGATGGTTTTCCTTAATATTGTACATACAGCATCCCATTGCCAGCAGCCATGATATAAACTCATTATGATCGTTTCCAATAGTATCCGTTATGCCTCTTACTTCTTGGCATACATCTGGAAAATACTTTTGCAGTAACGCTTCACTTGCGGCACCATGGCGAAGCTGAGACTCATCCATGTGCAGCGGAAAGCTAATACCATATTTACTGAAGAGAGTTCCGCGCTTAACACCTATATCGTAGTGAGTGCCCTTTAATCTCAAGTGATACATGATTTCAATTTTCTCCACAAATTCCTATTTGTCGATCAGTCCTACAATTGTTTATCATTAACAGTTCAGTGTCTTTACCTACTGATAATAGCTAAATATAAGTCCTGTTGGATAGTAGGAAGTATCCTTTTTCCCGGCAATCCCATATAACAAAAAAAAGACTCAGAATGATTCCCTCATTTGCTGTCTTAGCCATGAAATAGTCATTAAGCCACTTTTCGGATTTTTGCACAAACCTCTGAAAAGTCCTTAGCTAAGCCGCATTTTGAGGTGACATCTGAATCGTTGCATGCACGTGGAGCAGATGAGCGGAATCGAACCGCCGTGTCCACCTTGGCAAGGTGGCGTTCTACCATTGAACTACATCTGCACTTGAATGGCGGTTCGGACGAGGATTGAACTCGCGATCTCCTCCGTGACAGGGAGGCATGTTAGCCACTACACCACCGAACCATCTATGGCGAAGAAGGAGGGATTTGAACCCTCGCGCCGGTTTCCCGACCTATACCCTTAGCAGGGGTACCTCTTCGACCTCTTGAGTACTTCTTCAAATTTGCCAAGCGCTCTTCACAGTGCCTTATTAATATACCATAGTGACTTTTATGTGGCAAGTGTTTTTGAATGATAAGTTGATACTTTTATTCAATGACAGATAAGAAAATCATCCTGGATGCCAATGAATATTTGGCCAGACCGGAGACAAACTGCCGAGTATGATTGAAATTTGACATATTTCAATTTATCGGCAATACTGCAGCTACAGAGATGTAAGACCGCGAGTACGGCAAGCAATGCTTAAGTGTATGCAGCTACACTGCCGCGTGGGTGTCTCTGTTTTCTTTTGCACTGAAATAGATTCTTTGCAGCCACGGATAACTGATCATATGAAACTGATCATTCTGCATCATGGAAGTGACTTCTTCAACGATATGCGGCAGATAATGGTACATATAACAGGTGTTTGCAATTAAATCGGCAGCCTGGATGGAACAGATACGATTGGAATCGCAATAGGTTGTTCGAAAAGAAATATCCTCAAACATAAATTCGGTATTCAGGTAGTCTTCCAAGCTTTTCAGTCTGCCAACAGAAACATTTCGATTATCCAGATAGAGATCAATCATTACATCTCTTTCTCTGCAGTTCTGGCGTGTAAACTCCAAAATAATGTTCTCGGCGATCTGTTTCATCAGAAAATTGAAAAAGATGTTTTCCTGCTCTATCCTTTTCTTCAACGCCCATTTATCAAGGATGACTGCAAATCCATAAAATCCCGGATTGCATTGCAGGGAACGGATCAATCTGATTTTTTCATCCGATCTCATAACATGTGTCTTCAGTTCATCAGATTTCATCATATGCCGTTTCTGCTTCAAGCGCTTCATAGCACGCTTGAATTGTGCATTAATTGGTGAATTATCTTCATCGCAGCAGAAATAACCACCAATGCAGAAGAAGCGCTTTCTGCTGTGTGAGTGAAGCATACCGCTTTCATCGCAGTACATGAGCAGCTTGACTGGGGCTTGATCTTGGCTCATAGAGGATCTCCTGCTGCTGTTATACAAATGTTAATGCCTGCTTCCCTACGAGCAGAAATAGAAACTTGAATAATATTTGATCATGCCAGGTGCAGAGATGCCTCTGACCGGAAACATGAATTGACAGCGATGCTGAAATGACCGCACTGTATTCGAAATCAATAGAATTAACTAGAAACAAAATCGGATATGATCTAATGAACAGAAATGAGACAGATGGAACAGGATGATGCTCTTAGTTCTATATTGGGCAGATTATGTGCTGATTCAGTTCAAAGGCTCTTTGATGATTATGTAAAAGCAAATGAATTTGCAATTCAGGTTGGCGGGATTCTTGCAAAAACATCTGATGCACTGGTAAATCAGGCTGTTACTTATGCGGCTGCTACGGCAGATAACAACATTGATGGCGCAGCAGCCATGGTACAGGATCACGAAGGTGTGATTAACGGAATTGCAATGACTGCAGAATGAGTAAACACGATACCTATGTGAGCAAAGACAAACGACACCTGGAAGAACTGGACCGTCATATTGTGCAGCTGGATAAAAAGATCAGCGACATCAATCAGAATCAGGCTGAGGAGTCCAGCTGAATCAATGCAAGCCTGAACATGCTTGGAACATCAATGAGTGCACTAATT
>SABF01000265.1 GCA_009929095.1 Erysipelotrichia bacterium | reverse complement strand
GGCTATCTGACTGCCAGCCCTGATTTGGTTGATGTCAAAAATCCTTCTGAAATCAATGGTGGACAGTATCTGGATGATACGGATAAGGATGGCCGATTTACTGCTGCTATAGCTTTATGGAAAGCAACTGGAGATACTTCTTATGTTTCAGATGCTAAGACACTCTTCAATGCAGATAAAACCTGTGCTGATGGAGTTTATTGGGGAACAAATGGTGCTTATGGAAAATACTTATTCCTGATGTCTGATGGAGCAGAAACTGCTGATTCTGAACTGTATGATGCTCTGAAAATTTCACTAAAGAATGAAGCAGATGCCATTCTTGGTATAGAGCAGGGAAACAGCTATAACTCTTCGCTGTACTCTTATAACTGGGGCAGCAACTGCTCTGCTGCAGAAAATGGCATCATTTTTTCAATGGAATATGATATCTCTGGTGATCAAGCATACCAGCAGGCCGCTGTAGAACAAGTTAGTTATATTCTCGGACGAAACAGTCTGGATACCTGTTTCGTGAGCGGATTCGGAACTATTTCGCCCAAAAACGTTCACAGTCGCATTGCTTTAGCTAATAACACTGAACTCGATGGAGCTCTTGTCGGCGGACCAGACGCTTCAAGAGAAGATACGGTCACATCTGAAATCAGTCCAGATATTCCAGATGCCAAGGTCTACAGTGATCAGTGGAATAGTTATTCCACGAATGAAGGAACGATATATTACAATTCTGCACTGATTCATCTGCTTGCCAGAATTCAGTAAGTCTCAGCGAGATCCAGCAGTCAGCGGAAGGTAGATTCCTGTCAGTTCTATCATCAGATCAATAAACCCAGCAGTGATACTGTGAGCTGTCTCATAGAGATTAAGAGACACTCTGGTATTCCCTGCTTTTTTTAATTCTGCTGCTGTCTTTACAGCTTCCGTATAATCAAATGTTGTGTCTTCCAGTCCGTGTGAAATAATAACTGCGGTGTTTTTCAGATTGCTCAGAGAAGAGAATGGATTGCATTCATACAATTCTTCCAGTTCTGTATCTTTTATTGCAACAGGTTCTATCTGCTGTCCAGATTCATAGCAGCGATCAAGAAGAGACGATTCCTGAAGATCATTCCAATCTGATACCCCACTTGCCGCAATCAGAACATCAGGATGATAGACTCCGGTCATTCCATATGCAATAATAGCTCCTGTAGAGAAACCTCCCAATGCATAATGCGAGGTATTGCAGTGTTCCGCCGCATAGTAGTCAAGTATCAATGTCAGGTCTTTCATCCCCTGCTCAACTACATCCAGAAACATGTAGGATCCGTCGGTTCTTTCTCCATGTCCTGGAAGATCAAACGAAACAGCACGATATCCCTCTTCTGCAAACCTGCTGAGGATATATGCCTCCTGTTCCTTGCTTCCGGTAATGCCGTGAAGAAAGAAAACAATCGGTGCACTTTTACTAATGTCTTCTGCAGCTGCTTCCAGTACCGGTATCTTACTATTAATCCAGAATTCTCGATATGACAGATCTGTAAAGTTATCCTTCACCTCATTGATACTGTCCAGTGTTTCTGCTGGACGGACTGTCAGATGAGATTGATCTGTATCTGAGCCGTTCACTGATGAATTCTGTTCAGCATCTGTCTCTGCCAGGACCACACAGGCAGAATCCAGTATCAGTGCTAATAGAGCATGGATCAAGATAAGTCGGCGGGAGTTCTTCATATGTTCTCTTTCACTCTGGGACAGATACCTGTGTGTCATCTCTGCGCTTGCTGCGAACTCTGAGGATTATAACCGCTGTCAGTATAAATATGAGATTGGCAGCAGTCAGGGCAATCGAAATGGTATTGCAGTCAGCGGCAGTTACCAGTATCTGTGAAAAAAGCCAGCAGAAAATCGTAGATACTGCAGAACAGATTAACTGATCATAGGTATGTCTGATAATTGTAAATAACTGTGAGAATACCATGGTCCAAACCATGGTAACACCACTGATGATTCCAATATAGAGATACGTGTAATATGGAGCAACATCTGCACCGTATAACAGGCCAATGACTGGTTCACCAAGGAAGTAGACTAATAATTCTGCTAATAGCCCCAGTCCTGCCGCCCCTGCAAACAGTGTTACGATCTGCTTGATAAACTGCTTATGATCATGATTCTGGTAGGCTTCAGCCATATATGGGGCTAATGTATAGATCAGCACATTGATAACCAGCTGCAGAAATATCACCATGGTATAAATAGATGTATAGATGCCAAGAGATGCCAGCGAACCAATCTCTTCATATCGCAGTCTTGGAATAGCAATTGCTGCAGCCGCAAGTGACTCAAACATCATAATTGGAAAGCAGGATCTGATAATTTTCCAGGTTCCTTTGCTGAAGAGCACTCCCTTCAGTGAAACCTTTTCCTTGACAATCCTCAAATTGAACGCGACAAATACTGCAAGTGCCAGTGCAGAAATCACCGCCAGGCCGATTGCCAGGCTTCCGGTGATCTTCAATGCAGCCGCAAACAGCAAGATATACAGTATTGAGCGCAGGATCATGG
>SABF01000264.1 GCA_009929095.1 Erysipelotrichia bacterium | reverse complement strand
GAATAGAATTGACTGATAAGAATACAGGAGGTGCCTGATGGATCAGAACTTGGCTGATACTCGCAAACTGGGATTTGGATTGATGCGTCTTCCCCGCAGAGGAATTGCAATTGATATTGAGCAGGTGAAGCAGATGGTGGATATGTTTATGGCAGCCGGCTTTACATACTTTGATACTGCTTTCATGTATCCGGGTTCTGAAACAGCAATCAGGAAAGCTCTGGTTGACCGCTATCAAAGAGAATCCTATACACTTGCCACCAAGCTGTATGCGCCAATGATGCCGACTGCTGCGATTGCAAGAAATGAATTCAAAACCAGTCTGGAACGAACCGGTGCAGGATATTTTGATTTTTATCTGCTGCATGCACTGATGCAGAATAATTACAGAAAGTATGAGAAATTCGGTATCTGGGATTTTGTTAAGGAGCAGAAAGAAAAAGGACTGATCAGGCATTATGGATTTTCCTTTCATGCCGGACCGGAATTGCTTGATCAGCTGCTGACGGAACATCCGGATGTGGATTTTGTTCAGCTTCAGATCAATTACGCAGACTGGGAGAATCCGTCTGTAGCATCGCGGGCAAACTATGAAGTGGCGAGAAAGCATGGCAAGCTGATTACCGTTATGGAACCGGTTAAGGGAGGAACGCTTGCCAATCCGAATGAGAAGGTAAAGAGTCTGTTTCATGCCTATGATCCAAATGCTTCTGCAGCTTCCTGGGCAATTCGCTTTGCGGCATCACTGGATGGAATTCTGACAGTGCTTTCCGGCATGTCCAATACTGCGCAGATGGAAAACAATCTTTCCTATATGAAAGACTTCAGACCGCTGAACGAGAAAGAAATGAGTATCATTCAGGAAGCACAGAAAATACTGGGCAAGTCCAGGGCAATTCCCTGCACAGCATGCCACTACTGTACCAAGGGATGTCCAAAAGAGATTCCGATTCCTGAAATCTTTGCGGCTATGAACAAGCAAATCAGCAATGGAAGACAGGAAGAAGCAGCAGCGGATTACAGACAGGCGGTCTCTGCAGGACATCAGGCCTCTGACTGCATTCACTGTCTGCAGTGTGAGAATGCCTGCCCGCAGCATATTCAGATCACAGAATATCTGAAACAATGTGCAGAGACATTTGAGAAGTAAAATTGATATTCAGTGAGGCGGCTGATCCTGATCAGCCGCTTTCACTTTTTGGGCAGATTGATTGCAATACAGTGTCACTCGCGCAACAATACGATCACATAGAGGAAGTGCTGAACGACAATGATCGGCACTTAACAGCGTGTATGTGTGTGTTCTGCACTGCTGCTCTCTTTGTATCAATGACACCCTGTGACAGGGAGAAAAGGGAATCTAATTATGAGTATCAAAAAATCACTGAGCAGCAGAAGAAGCTATTATGACATCAATCGGCAGATGCCGATCAGCAATGAACAGATTGTCAGCACTGTGAAGGAACTGACTGAACTTGTTCCGGATGCATTTAATATGAAAAGTTCCAGAATTCTTACGGTTCTGAGCGATAAGCAGGATCAGTTCTGGGACCTGGTATATGATGTGTTTGGCGGGAAGGTATCCCATGAGAAATTGGATGGATTCAAGGCGGGTGCCGGAACAATTCTCTATTTCTATGACAATGCGATTGTGGAAGAGATGCAGAAACAGTTTCCACGGTATGCAGAGAACTTTCCGGGCTGGGCACTGCAGTCTTCAGGCATGCTGCAGATCAGCATCTGGAGTGCATTGAGGGAGCTTGGCGTTGGTGCTTCTCTGCAACACTATAACCCAGTTATCGATGAAGCTGTTCACAGATTATATGATCTTCCAGAAAGCTGGAAACTGATTGCTGAGATGCCTTATGGCGGAATTGGCTCAGAACCAGATCCTAAAGAACTGGAAGATATCTCCAAGCGTGTACGGATTGCATAATAGATTAGATATAGACAGCGGGCTGATCCAAATAAGGATGAACTCGCTGTTTTATTTTGCGGTCTTCATAGTATTCACTAATTTGTTATGATTGATGCAAAGCAGAGAATCGAGAGAACAATGTCAGGATTATCTCAGAAACAGTCAATCAGTCAGAAACAGATACAGAAATTAAGCCAGGGACAGCGGCAGTCTTTGGAAATTCTTCAGATGGGATTTATGGAACTGAAGGAAGAAGTGGAAAAGCAGCTCTGTGATAATCCGATAGCAGATATTGAAGATAATTTTTCGTTTCATGGGGAATTGAACGAAGAACTGGAAGATACAAGAACAGAATCTCTGATGGGGCATATTTTTGATCAAATCAATGCGGACAGGAATCACCTGGACCTTTCCATAATCGATGAGATCCTGTCTCAGTGTGATGGCAATGGCTGGCTGAAAGCAGATGAAAAGAAACTGGCCAGGCAGATGCATGTACCGCAGGCTGTCATTCATAGGCACCGAGCTGCAATCATGAAATGCGATCCGGAGGGGACTGCCTGCCTGAGTCTTTCTGAATGTCTGGCCAGTCAGCTTCATCCGAATACGCGGATTGAACATCTGGCGCTGAG
>SABF01000263.1 GCA_009929095.1 Erysipelotrichia bacterium | reverse complement strand
GCCTGCTGAAGATACCAATGTGGGAGGGGGTCTTCTGGTGTGTGCTCGGCAACATCATTCCGATTCCGTTTATCCTGTTCTTCATCAAGAAACTGCTGCATTGGATGGCAGATCACCATATGGCAAAAATTGTTGTATGGCTGGAAGCTAAAGCAGAAAAGAATCGCGATAAGATTGAAAAATACGGCTTCTGGGGACTGGCACTGTTTGTCGGTATTCCGCTGCCGGGAACCGGTGCCTGGACAGGCAGTCTGGCCGCTGCCCTGTTTGATATGGATCTGAAAAAAGCCAGCATTTCCATCCTGATCGGCATCGCGATGGCTGCAGTCATTATGACCATCGTATCATATGGTGCTCTAGGCTCATTGTTTGGCTGATATTGATAAATAGGACTCCTGCCCAGCATAGCGGACAGGAGTCTTTTTTTTGGAATTACTTCTTTGTCTGACGGTTGAACTCGCTGATCAATGCGTCTGCATAGCCGCGTGCTGATTCTGCGGTCTGCTGCATGACATCTTTTGCAGAATTGATGAAGTCTTCGGCATCATCTCTGATGCGATCATCGCTGCTGCTTTTTGTGAACTCTGCATCTGTTGCATTTGAATCCTTTTGTTCTGCAGCAGATTTTCCAAGCATGTATGCTGCACCCAGCAACATGCCGACTCTGGCTGCTCTTTGCCATAGCATTCTGATCACCTCCACTGATATCCTGACGCTGATTTGAGAACTGGTCAATAGACGCATTGACCAATTTGTCAGAATAATTCCTCCAGCAGCGGAATGATATCTGTAAAATCAGTCAGAACTTTTACGATTTTGGGATATTGAGGATAGATTTGTTTCAGGATTGGGCTTTCTATCACGGCGATTTCTGCCTCTTCAAGCGCAGATGCAGCTTTTATGCCAGACAGGGAATCTTCCAGAATCAGAACACTTGTGCCGCAGTGAATCCCGGCGGCTGCTTCTTTGAACATACTGACTTTATCGGTATGTTTTCCATCATCATAGATAATATGCTCCGCGGAAATCCAGCGATCCAGACGGAAGGTTCTAACATAGAAATCAACATTTTCCTTGATGGATGCAGTGGCCATTGCCAATGGAATATGATGTTCTTTCAGCCAGTCGAATGCTTCAGCTGCACCTGGGGTCAGATGCGGTCCGCCAGGCATGCTCAGGGCAGCTCTGCGATATCGCCGCTCTTTTTCCTCTGACTGCTGCGTATACCAGTCTTCACTTCTGCCAGGACATAGTTCACGCAGTGTTTCAAGATTATTCATGCCGCAGTAGCGCGTCTGCATCTCCTCGGCTGTAATGCCATGGCCGGTCAGCTCCAGGGCCATTTCATTCCAGGTGCTGACATGCAGCGGAGTATCAAAAAACAGAGTTCCATTGAAATCAGTGACACAGCCTTTCAGTTTCATGTATTTCAGACTCCTCAACAAGGAAGAGTGTAGCACAGGTTCACCAGGCTTCGTTCTGCGTTTATAATGTTCATGGACTGAGAGGATATTAAGATGCAATACAGTGCGCTGATCGTTGCAGCAGGAAGCGGCTCGAGAATGGGCCTTGGCTATAACAAGGTTTATTATCGCTGTGCCGATGGCCGGACGATTCTGGAACATACCATAGAAGTATTCCGCAGAGACAGAGACTGCGTCCAGATCATTGCGGTAAGCGATCCTCAGGATTTTCATGAACATATCAAATCAGCCGATGTCACTGCAGTGCCGGGCGGAAGCACCAGACAGGAATCGGTATCTCATGGGCTTGCGGAAGTAGCTGCTGATTATGTGTTCATCCATGATGGGGCAAGGCCGTATCTGGATCAGGCAAGTCTTGATGCGATGAAGAAAGCACTTCAGACAGAGGATGCCGCCTGTCTCATGGTTAAAGTAAAGGATACGATTAAGCAGGTGGAAGACGGATATATTGCATCTACTCCGGATCGTTCCAAACTGTGGGCTGCTCAGACGCCTCAGGCATTCAGGACTTCGCTGCTGAAGGAATGCATGAAAGCAGCCGAAACAGAAGGCTGGACGGGAACTGATGACTGCTCGCTTGCAGAACGGTATTCTGCTGTCAGGATCAAAGTGGTGGAAGGCAGCTACGGCAACTATAAAATCACCACTCCGGAAGATCTCAGATAATACAAAGGGACAAACAGCCGAAATACGTATAACCAGTGCGGAGGAAAGATCAATGAAATGTCCCCGCTGTCTGAATACGGATCCGGCTTATTTTTATCATGGCAGCAGCGGAGTCTACTGCCGCCGATGTATTGCCTTTTCAAGGGTGTTTATCGAAGAAAATATGCAGCCGGTGTCATTGTCATCAATTTCGGAAGAGGCATCAGAATATGCACTTCGCTATCCGCTGACTCCTGAACAGAAACAAATTTCTCACCTGTGTGCTGAAGGAATCAAAAAGAAAGATCAGCTGCTTCATTGCTGCACCGGAGCTGGAAAGACAGAACTGACTGTAGAATCTATTGCAAATGCTCTGCAGGCTGGTCAGAGAGTCTGCTTTGCAATTGCCAGAAGGCAGGTTGTTCCTGTCT
>SABF01000262.1 GCA_009929095.1 Erysipelotrichia bacterium | reverse complement strand
ATATAACCCGCCATAGCCAGCGTATGGGCCGTTGTATTTGATGTCCTGAAACACAGTGTATCAGTCAGCAGCCCGCAATACAGACGATTTGCTGTTTCAATGGATATGATCTTTCCAGTGTTCTGCATGAATGAGGCAAGTATTTCACAAGTGGCAGCTGCAGACTCATATACAAAATTCAACGCTCCAAATGGTTCGCGATTTGGATGATGATCGATTTTGATGATCCGCGATGCTTCTGAGCAACGCATATCATCTACACGAGCAAGATTGGAAGTATCAAGAACTATTGCTAGACTGTTTTGAATCGTTGATTCATCCACCTGGTCTGATTCTGGCCAGCTGCCTTGTGAACAGGTTTCAAAACCAAGCGCATAAACAGTTTTTTCAGGATAATTATCCTGCAGCCAATGTTTCAGGCCAAACTGAGAGCCAACCGCATCGCAGTCAGGATATTCATGACGAAAGAGACAGATTCTGTCATGAGATTCAATTTCATTCAGCAGGCCTGTGAAATCCATGTCAGATTCCCAGAAGTCTGACGGTATCACGGACAATCATCAGTTCTTCATTTGTTGGCACAACATATACAGCCACTTTTGAATCAGGCTTAGAAATGCATGCTTCCTTGCCATGTACTGTAGCGTTTAGTTCATAATCAATGGAAAGACCCATCGTTTCTTCCATACGCTTAAGAATACGTTCACGTATCTGAGAATCATTTTCTCCTAATCCAGCAGTAAATGATATGGCATCCGTATGACCAAGCTGCATGTAATACCCGCCGATGACATTGATTGTTCTATTAGTATAGAGGTCAACAGTCAGCTGTGCACGGTCATCTCCCTTAGCAACTGCATTCTCAATATCTCGTGCATCAGAACTGATCCCGGAAATTCCCAGCATGCCGGATTTCTTATTCAGATAGTTATCCATATCATCTGGAGAGCAATGAAGCTTCTTTTGCATATAGAATACGACTGTAGGATCTAAATCGCCGCAGCGAGTGCCCATCATAATTCCTCCAAGCGGTGTCAACCCCATAGAGGTATTGATGCATTTACCGTTTTTAATTGCTGTGATAGATGCACCATTACCCAGATGGCAGGTGATCATATTCAGTTTTGAATAATCAGCTCCCATCAGTTCAGCGGTACGACGGTTGACATACATGTGACTGGTACCATGAGCACCATAACGGCGAACTTTGAAATCTGTATACCATTCATACGGAACAGGGAATAAATAGGAATCCGGTCTCATGGTCTGATGAAATGCAGTATCAAATACGAATACATGACCAATCTGCGGAAGTGCCTCACGAAATGCCTTATAGCAGACGAGATGAGCCGGGTTATGCAGCGGTGCAAGTTCACCAAGTTCATCAACCCTCTTTACAACATCAGGCGTGACTATAACAGACTCATCAAAGTATGGACCGCCTTGAACAATACGGTGACCTGCTCCGGCGATTTCGTTCAGTGACTGAACAACGCCACACTCAATCAAAGACTTCAAAAGTACATCCACAGCTGCTTTATGATCCGGCAGCGGCATTTCAGTAACTTTCTTCTCACCATTGACCTTAATCGTGAATGCACCCATTTCCTGACCGATGCGTTCTGCCTGACCAGAAGCCAGAACAGTTTCACTCGGTATGTCATAAAGCTGGAACTTCAGTGAAGATGAACCGGAATTCAATGCAATAACCTTACTCATGTTGTCCTCCCATTTCTGTATTTCTGCATTTTTGTACTAATTTTCTGATTTGATCCGGATGATCTGCGTTTTCCTCCAGCAGATCATATAGATCTGCACGTTTATTACTTGCGCAGAGAATATTAAGTACTGACTCATAATGCTCCAAATCTTCACGGCAGTGTCTGACTGAGTCATAGACTGCCGAACGCGAGATATGTTCAATTTCAGCAATTTCCTGAAGGCTAAGATCTTCACGATAATAGTATGCAGCAATTTTCCGCTGTTTATCGGTCAGAAGTGATTCATAGCAGTCCAGGAGACTGTTGATTCTAATTTTAGCCAGCATGTTCAAGCCCTTCAGATATGCTGTAGAGATAGCCATCCAGATCAAATGGTCTCAGATCATCGGGATGTTCCCCAAGTCCAATGTAGAGGACCGGAAGATGCAGCCGATGCTTAATTGCAATCACGATACCGCCTTTTGCAGTACCATCCATCTTGGTTAATATAATGCCGTTGAGCCTTGTTGCCTGATTGAAGATTTCTGCCTGGTTCAGGCCATTCTGACCAGTTGTTGCATCAAGCACAAGCCATGTGTTGTGAGGAGCTCCGGGAATCTCTCTATTGGCTACTTTATTCATCTTGCTTAATTCAGCCATGAGCCCCTGCTTGTTCTGGAGTCTACCTGCAGTATCGCAAATCAGAATATCGATCTCATGATCCTTTGCAAATCTGCAGCCATCAACGATAGCAGCGCTTGGATCACCGTTTTCTCTGCCCTTGATGCATGGAACATTCAGCCGGCTGCCCCATTCTGCAAGCTGTTCAATTGCACCGGCACGAAAAGTATCTGCAGCGGTAAATGC
>SABF01000261.1 GCA_009929095.1 Erysipelotrichia bacterium | reverse complement strand
GAGATGCATTAAAGGCCACTGAATTGCTGACATTTAAACTGAACAGATTCTGCAGATTCATCGCAGCGGAAGCCATGGTATTATCGCTGGAAAAGTAATTAGAAATTCTATAAGCATGCTGTGAAAGCTGTTCCAGCATTGGAAAAGAAAAGAAAGCAGTTAAGGCAATTGTACTTCCCGCAGCCAGGAAGATTATCATCAGCATTCTTGGTTTTTTGACTAATTTTCTAATATTAATCAGTGCAATGACTGCAAATAATCCAATCATGATGAGAAATGTAATATTGTGCGACAGCAGCAGCCCGCTGAATCCAATCATCAATAACTGACAGCCGTTATTCTTTTTCCTGGTATAGAACAATTCATAGGCCGCAAGCAATACAACCGGGATAAAGATATAAGCCAGTTCCTCTCCTACGGCACCTCTTTTGTAAACATTAGAGTAGAAGAACGGATTAAACAGATAAAGCAGAGCACTGATCCAGGCCGAAGGTTCATTTTTGGATACTTTGTTTGATAGCATGTACATGGTAAATGCCGAAAAAAAAGCAATCAGATAAAGCAGACAGCGGTAAGTGTCCAGTATTGCCATACCCCATAGATGAAATAAAGCCGGGATGTAAAGAAAAAAGAAGGAATAGAACATCGGGCTTCCATAGCCAAACTGATAGTTCTGATTCCAGAATACTCGCGGATAGATATCACCATTTTGAATTGATTCACTTAACGAAATGATTCGGTTGATATGAAATGAGGTATCGGATCCATTGATAAAGGTCTGATTCAGCATGGGAATACAGAATAACAATGCCAGTACCAGACAGCCGAGTATAATCCTCAGCCATTTCTGTTTTTGGATCAGTTTCCACAATCCCATGACAGACATCCTTTCTTCCAGAATCCGTATTCAGATGGTTTCAATCCAATTGCGTTATACCATGACATCTGTTTGCTGCAGAATACAAGTTCCATAACTCCGCTGTTATCATCATAAGCATTGCCATTTATTAGTATTCCTTCATCACTCAAACTGATCTGATGTCCTTCATAAACTGTATCAAACGGTTTCTCTGATTCCTGTATGACTTTCCCATTCTCAATAACGGCGTAATAGCATTGACCAGAATCACTGATAAAATCATGATTCAGACCGGCAGACTGCAGCAGGTGATTCTCGTATTCACCAATTGGGAAATATCCTGAAGTATACTTTACCAGTATCGTACAGTTAAAATAAGCAGCCGCATCCAGCACATCGTAAACGTTGATATTCTCTGATCCCATCAGCTGCCGAGCAGTATTGTATGAGCCTTCATTCAGAACCTGATTCAGGATACTGCAGTCAGTATGATTCTTTACTGGATGATGCTCAAGAATATAATCAGCCAGATACTTAGTGATGATATTCGCACCCCATGCATTATTATGCCAGGTATCGCCATCCATGCCGGTAAACCAGTGCAGCTCATCTGCCATCGCTATAAAATCAATATGTTCCTGGTTCTTCTCATCCAGATAATTCCAGATCGCATTCAACTGATCGGTATCTTCCTGATCAATCGTGTATGGAGTTTTTACAAAGATCAGCTCAATATCATTTTTTGAACACAGTGATATGATCCGATCGATAGCAGCCACGGCAGAATCAGATATACGATAGGGATGTGGTTCATAGGTCATAAGGGGAATATAGCGGAAATCTGTAGGCATCTGCATGACATAGCCAAGTGTATCATTCACACCTTCAGCTTTCCTGGCTTTTTCCAAAATTGACTGCGGATCAGAAAAATCCAAATATCTCCAATTAGAATGATTCATCATAAAATCAAATGTATACTGCAATCCAAGTTCTTTATCCGGCACTTGTCTGCCGGCCTCAATTTTTGTCATGCCTGTGGTTTCCTGCATCGCAATATAGTACATACCGTCGGCATAGCATACCTGGCTCTGGGAAAGCAGTGTAAATACATCCAGCACAACAATCGATGGATGCTGAGTTTTCAAAGCTTCTTCCAGAAGACTGTAGGACATAGACATCGGTTGGCATTCTGATCCAAGCACATAACTGTAATAACCTGTATGCTCATAGAATACTGATGGATTAAAGGCATATTGCATATGACTGGAGCCAAGAGCGATGACATCCAGAGAATTTTCCGGAATATTCTGAAACAATTCTCCCTCTTCATTCTTATCCAATCGAAAATATGGAGTCAGAACTTGCCACATGCACACAGCCATCGCCAAAAGAACCAATGTTTTGACAATGATCCGGAAATAAGACTTCATTGATTCCCCTCTCCTTTCATAAAAAGATTCAGAATGTAATATAGATAAAATCCGACGGATTATATGCAGACCCGTAATTGGCAAAAATCAGGAATATGATGAGCATAACTGCATACAATATCCATCTGAGTATCCATGGACTTCCCGATATGAGTTCAATCATATCGAATTTATTTCGTAATTGGTCTGAGATAATCATAATAACCAGCAGAATCAGCACCCATATCGACTCATTCATGGTCAGCCCTGCTTTCATCAGATTGACATTGCACGGATGAAATAC
>SABF01000260.1 GCA_009929095.1 Erysipelotrichia bacterium | reverse complement strand
ATGCTGATTTTGGTATGTCATGGTTTAAAAATAAAGAAGATTATCGAAGCGCATATGAACAGTTTTCTATGAATGTGACAAAAGGATTGCTGATCTGGGGCGAAGACAGTGAAGCAAGACTTCTTAAGCTAAACCCGGATGTACCTCATTATTGGTATGGAACAGAAGACAGTGATGATCTTCAGGCAGTCCATATCACTGAACGCAGTGATAGAATGGATTTCGATGTTCTGTTTCGGAAGAATAAATTCGGCCACTTCACACTCCCATTTGTCGGGCATCATCTGCTGCTGAACTCACTGGCTGCAATTGGAATTGGAATGCTGGAAGGAATGAGCCCAGCGCAGATTGAAACAGGACTCATTCAGTTTCATGGTGTCAAAAGGCGGTTCAATGTGGAAGAACATGAAGGCAATATCTATATTGACGACTATGCGCATCATCCGACTGAAGTCAGTGTGACAATTGATACTGCAAGAAAGCGGTTCCCTGATCACAAACTGGTTGCGGTGTTTAAGCCGCACAGAGCAAGCAGAGTAAAGTTCTTTGCGGATGATTTTGCTGAGGCCCTAAAGAAAGCTGACTGTGTTTATCTTTGTGACTTTACAAGTATAGATGACAAGCAGGATGGAACTGATATTGATATTACCTATCTGCAGAAAAAAATTCCTGGTTCCAGGGTACTGACAGAAGATGAAGCAGGGGCGGCCGAGCTTTCAAAAGAAAAACCAGCAGTATTTCTCTTCATGTCAAGCAAAGATATTTACTGGCTTGCAGATCTTGTTAAGAAGAGCTGATCAAAGAATACTGAAGACGCAGAGCAGTATACTGCTCTCGTCTTTTTTCTTTATCATGGCTGATATCAATGAAATTGTTCATAGCGCTACCATTATTTCTTGAAAACTTTTCATAAATGCATCATAATGGGTTACAGAGGTGAAATACCATGGATGCATTGCTCAGAGATCTTCAGAATGTGTGTAGCCAGCTGCTGCCGATTATCGGAGCAGTCGCTTTAGTTTTTCTCTGTATTCTTTTAAAGAAAATGTGGGTTTTGATTGACCAAGCAAATGATAAGGTTCAGAAGCTTGATCCCACCATTAAGCTTGCAAACCAGTCAATGGAGAAAATTCAAGCTCCGCTGAATACGGCTGTTAAGCTGAGTGGTACAGTTGATGAACTTCATGACAAAGCTGTCAATTCGGCAGAAAAGATTTCTGCGGCAGTTACTGAAGGCATGGAGAGCATTGGTGATTTTGTGGATGATAAGATTCTGAAAAAAAATGCGTCTGATATGCCGTATGCATCAAATGATATAAAAAAGGAGAACACTCATGAGTGAAGAAAAAGAAAAGACAGAAGTCGAAGAAACAAACAGCACGGAACCTGAAAAACAGAATAAAGATGCACTTTCTGATACTACAAAAGAACCTGTAGAATCAATCGAAAAGACCGTTGAAGATCTGAAAAAGAAGATTCAGGAAATTAATGCGGCTTCAGAAAAGGAATCTGAAGATAACAAAGAAGATCGTATGCTGAACATTCCTGATTTCAAACTCAATGATGAACAGAAGGAAAAGATCAGCGATATTCGTATGAAAACAGCTGAAACGGTTAATAAATCAATTGAAGAAATCAAGGCAAAAGCGGATTCTATCAGTAAGGATCCCAATGTGGCCAATACAGTTGCTTATTTGAAGGAAAATGCTTTTAAGGCTGTAGAGGCTGCTAAAACAGCAATCGGTGATATCTGTAAAAATCCTGATCTTCAGGCAGCTGCAGAAAAGGCAAAGGGTTTTGCGGACAGTGCAGTCAAGGCAGTCAATGACAAACTGACCGATGAACAGAAAGAAAAATTGAATAAAAACTTGGAAACAGCTGGCAGAGCGGTAAAAGAAGGTGCTGACACTATTCAGAAGTCAGTCAATGAGTTTATTTCCAAGCCGGAAGTTCAGGAAGCAATTGAAAAAACAAAAGAAGGCGCAAAAGAACTTGCTGATAAAGGAACCAAAGCTATCAATGATCTGTTCGGCAAAAAATAACTAGACAGCGGAAACGGGGTATATCCATGAAACGTGTAACAATTTATGATGTAGCAAAAGAGGCAGGTGTTTCTCTTGCTACAGTATCCAGAGTCATCAATGGCTCGAATGTAGTTAAAGCACCTACGCAGGAACGGGTGCAGGAAGCGATTGAGAAACTGGGATATAAACCCAATGCAATCGCTCAGGGTCTTGCTCTTCAGAAAACAACGACAATTGGGCTGATTGTACCGGAAGCGAGTTTTACTTATACCGGCCAAATTATAAATGGACTGATTGATGTTGCAAAAATCTATAATTACAGCATTATGCTGCATACGATTACCGCAGGAATTTCAAATGTCAAGGAAATCGTGGAAGATATCATCAAGTCCCGAGTTGATGGTGTTGTTAATAGATAAAGGACACGATATTCATCATCGGAGGAGCCTCTGCAGCATTCGTCGAGATGAACGCCGGCATGGAAATTGCAGCGACATCGCTCCTCGTTCCTTCGCCTTCGGATGACAAGGGGCTGTCGACGGCGGCCGGTCTTGATT
>SABF01000023.1 GCA_009929095.1 Erysipelotrichia bacterium | reverse complement strand
TCTGCGCGACTTCCTGGCGGCCGGATTGGCGGAAAAGAGGATTAAATCCGTTGTGTATGACAAGGTCACGCATCTCAATGCGATGCGTCTCGTAGTACATGAGATCTGTCTGACCGACAATCAGCTCTTCATATCCTTTGCCCTTTGCATAGGGAATCGGTTCAATCGCAACATTCTTATTAACCCATTCAGTGTCACGCTCAAAGTGCAGAATCTTCTCAGCATTTTTTGTGTGAATCGGACGCGGCTTGCCATCAGAGTCAATGCGATTGTAGTCATACACCTTGTAGGTATATGAACCAATTGTCAGGGAACCAAGTTCGAGAATGAACTGATCTCTGCCGGAAGCGTGTACGGTTCCGCTTGGGATCATAACCTGCCTGCCCGGATAGCTGACAACGGAGTTGACATACTTCTGGTAGTCGAGATCCTTGTGATCCTTCTCGCTCTTCTCGCATAGCTTCAGGAATTCTTTTCCGTCTTCTTTGAAGCCAATATATGTCTTTGCACCATGTCCGGTTGCGATCACATAGTAGGCTTCGTCCTGACGGCCGAACTCGTTGTACTTGTCAATGATAAAGTCCTCTGTCGGATGGCACTGAACTGACATGTTGCCATTGGAGTGCCAGGTATCATCGTAGTTGAAGCGTACCGGGAAATAGCCATCAAACTCTTTGCAGCAGTGTTCGCCAAGCATTTCCTTTCCTTCTTTAGCGAGGAATGTAGAAAACGGAATATCAACTTTGTTGCCCTTGATGTCGACAACGATGGAAACTTCCATCGGAATAAATTCAAAGATCCAAGCAATATTGGAAGCGATGTCCATTGGAATGTTTCTGATCTTGCGGATATATTCGCCTCCCCAGATGCCTTCCATATAAACCGGCTTGGCACGGAATGGATATTTAACCAGCGTATTCATGACTTCGTTGGCTGCATCCTTTGGCAGCATCATGTACTTCTGATCATCAGAGCCAAGGATATAGAAATCAATCATATTTTTTAGCAGTAGTTCCTTGCGGAGCTTGACTGCCACTTCAAAGTCAACAAAGTAATTTCTGCGCATAATCATCTTGAAGGTGCGCGGCGACTCATCACCGATGTTTACATACTTGCCTTCACGCGCACGGATTGCACACTCTTTCGGAGTGACATCCACATAGCCGATCGCATCATACTGCTCGCGAAGCTTTGTGCAGGCTGCGCCGACACCGAAGATGACATGCAGACCAGGCTTTGTGCAGAACTTCTGCACTTTCATTTCTGCATCATCTGAGATCAGATCACTCATGGTTCCCTTGTACAGATTGCCGAAGAGAAGAACCGGATCATCATCATAATTCAGCGGCAGGCTCTTTGCGGTCAGTTCATCGATATCCTTCTGAGATTTGTACAACTTCTTCATATCCAGAAAGGAAATCTCTGTACCTGCTGCCTCAGCAGCTTCTTTGATTGCCTTATCAAGATTCTTATATGAAGCACTGATATATCCATCCAGAGCCAGAGTGCTCCAGTGATTTTTCATCATCTGTGAAACGATTGCCTTTGCTGTACCTGCAGTATCTATGCAGAGTGCATTTCCAGTCCTGCTGGAAAGCTTGATATTGTTAACTGCTTTTGGATCATCATATGCCAGTGGCTTGAACATGAAACTCATCGTGAAATCCTCCTTGTTTGTTTTTTTGAAAAGGAGCCTGTGTATAAGCGCTTGCCGACACACAGGCCTCCGATTTTATTAATCTGCAGTTGTTGCCTCAAAATCATCCAGTGCTTCCTTGTCTGCACCGCCAATGTACGTGATAATAAATCCAGCGCCTACAGATACTGCATAAGCCAGAATGTACGCCAACGGATTGGTGTTAACCAATGTTCCAAGAATTCCGGATACATTGAGTGTCACAGCGCCTTGTCCCGAGAACAGACCCAGTACACAGCCGCCAAAGAAAGCACCAGCGCAGGCTTCAAAGAATACTCTTCCTAACGGAAGTGATACGCCGAAGATCAGAGGTTCGCCAATGCCAAGGATTCCAGCCGGCAGTCCGCCGATGATTGCACGCTTGAGACCTTTGTTATTCTTATACTTAGCCATCAGAGCAAGAGAAGATCCAACCTGGCCGCCGCCTGCCATAGAGCAGCAGGAATACAGTAAAGTATAGCCAAGGCTTTCAATCAATGAGGTATGAATCGGATTGAGACCCTGATGCATGCCTGTCATGACTAGCGGCAGGAACCCAAATGCGATGATGCCATACGCAAGGAAGCCGATTGTATCAATCATCCATAGGAATGCACTGGTGACACCATCGGTAATCAGACCGCCGATTGGTTGCAGGACATACAGTGTAACTAGTCCGGTGATGATAATTGCCAAAAGTGACGGCATATGAATCTTGAGTGCATCCGGTGTGTGTTTCTTAATTCTGATTTCAAGCCAGGCGATGAGTGCACCAGCTGCCAGAGCTGCAAGTGTTCCGCCGCGGCCGTTTGTAAACTTCAGTCCAAAGATGCCCATGTCTGTTCCTGCAAGGGAACCGAGGTTGATGATGATGCCACCGGCAACAAGTCCAAGATACGGATTGCCGCCCATAACCTTAGCAGCCTGCATGGCGACTGCGATGTTCAGATAAGTGAAGAATGTTGATGCTAGCACGTTCAATGCAAACATGAACTGTGAAGTAGCCGGATCAAACAGTGCAAAGCCTGTCATGTTGAAGATCAATGTGAAGATCTTCATGATACCGAAGATAAGTCCGCTTCCGGCAAATACCGGAATCAGCGGCACGAATACCTGTGAGAAGAAGTTCAGTATACCCTTGGCACTCTGCTTCTTCATCATGGAGTGGTCTTTCTGCTCACTGTATTTGATGCCGGCCATGTTCTTGACTTCTGAACTTACGGTATCTGCGACACCAGGACCTACGACGATCTGCGGCTCAGAATCAGTTCCGACAACTCTCATTACCCCTTTGATTTTTCCTAATGCCTCTCTATTTACTTTAGTAGGATCCTTTACGATAACTCTTAATCTTGTCATGCAGTTTTCAAATTCTGCGATGTTGTCGGTGCCGCCGAGTTTCTCTACTACTTCGGTGGCCAGTGTCGAATGTTCAGCCATTCTGTGTTGCCCCTTTCTGTTCTTTCTGTTTTATCTCGTATGTCATTCACCTGTGAAGAAGTACCCATCCATGGATTTGCAATGATATCAACCTGGCTGCCTCTTCATTCATTCAGACTGTACATTTCCAAACTCTGTGAATGACTTTACACAACTCACTATAATCATTTCGAAAGACTAAACAATCGACTGAGCGTTAAATGAAAATGATTATCGCACAATGAAAATTCTGACCCTCTGATTTTTGGTATTGTATATTAGAAATCAGGGATAAATATGAAAGTATATATCAATGCAGCTAACAGAGTCCGCATCTGGCCACGGGTTGAGAAGTATCAGAATACAACACTCCGTTATTCTCCCGGTGAAGATTTTTCATCCTTTTTGGAATCTGATATCGGTCGGCTTCATATCATCCGACTGTTTATCACACTGGATGAGGTATGGGATTATCGCACGGATACCTATCACTGGGATTATCTTATCGGCGTCAACAATTACCAGGATGATCCAAAGCATTATGCCTATGACTGGCCGCTGACCGTTCCTTCTGTTACCGGAACTCATGAACTTCCGTATCTGACAAGTCATGCAGCATGCGCTGATCGTGTGCTTTTGAATATCCGACGCTATGAACGGGAGGTAACCGATGGGACTGTCTCCATCGAAAAGTATCAGGAAGTACTGAAGAATGTACTTGATCACTACAAGAGAATCATTCCCAATATCACCTATATTGAAGTATGCAATGAAGTGGAACTGGAACAATTTGGCGGACTGACTATGCCGGAATACTACCGGTTATACAAAGCCGCTGCCAGCGTCGTATCAAAATTGAATCAGGAACATGCATATACCGAACCACTTCAGGTCGGCGGCTTTGGCATGGCCTGCGGGATGTGGCATATTTCTATGTGGCGAGAGTTTCTGCAGCTGCTGGAACAGGATCAGAATCGCCGGATTGATTTCTACTCCTTTCACGAGTATCACACCAACCCTTATCGGGTTATGGAACTGTACATGCGGCACATGGAAATGATCAGAGAATTCAATCTGCCGGATCTGCCCATTTTTCTCAGTGAATATGGCATGCGCAACGGTCTTGGTGATGCAGGCCGGCCAACGTGCATGCAGAATGCTTCAGGTGAAATTCCGGGTTTTGTGATCGGCTCTCATTGCCATAATTTATATATTTTCCCCTGGTGCACCTTCCATAATCCAAATCAGCAGATCGGCAGGACTATGTACATACAGACTGAAGATGGTAAATATGCACCGACACCGAACGGACATGTGATGAAATTCTTCTCCATGCTTGGTAAATATGAATGCGAGAATGAATATTACAATGAAAATCGATCTGTTGCCTCTATTGACAATGATCATTCTGTATCCGTTCTGATTTCAAATCCTCAGGATACCAGAGAGTGTTACCATGTTAGAATTCACGGGATTTCGAGCCACAGTTATCGTATAGTACTGACTCTTGTGGATTCTGAGCATAACAATATTCTTACTTCAAAGGTTCAGAAGAACCTTGTTCCTGAAGAAGATTATGTTCAGCAGATCTCTGATGCCTATTCGAAGGATATCTGGCTGTCGCCATATTCTTTCTGCTTTCTGCAGCTGATCCCGGCAGAATAATTATCGTAAACCAACTTAAGATTCACTGTAGCTTTGCCAATGTGCCAGGTTACGATGGATCTTTTTTGTTACGCAGATTGCAGCGCACGGTCAGCTTATTCAAATTTGCTGAGCAGCATATCGGCCCAGCTGTACTGACTCATGTATTCGCCATGAGAGATCTTTCTGGTTTTTACCTTTCCCTTCAGCCAGTCATAAAAATCACATTCTATTTCGTTTAGATTGATTCCCAGCATGCTGCGCTGCTGTATCAGTACTGCTCCCAGTCCTTTATCTTCCAACTGCATTCTCAGATCACCGCGAAGTTTTTGAAGTATTCTTTCTTGCGTTCATCGCCGCTTTCATCTTCCCATAAAACTGCCATAACCTCACCATTGGTGCAGAGGGCACCATTGCGGCTGATCAGATATGCCATCAGTTCTCTGGATTTGCTGTACTGAAAATACATGGGTTCACCATCTATGAAAATCTCAAAATTGCCAAAGCAGTGAGCACGGATTCGCTTAGACAGTTTCTTTTCCAGAAATGGACGCAAATGAATCAGTTCATTATGTATTTTTTTCCGTTACCGGTTTCATAACATAGCCATCTGCGCGGATGGTAAATGCTTCAGCTGCATACTGTTTGAATCCGATCATAAATACAATACGGTATTCGGGATCATAGCCAACCCCATCGTCCGTCACAGTTACTAAATATGAACTGTCTGTTTCTCTTGTAGAAATTGTAACTGTTCCGCCCTCCACCCGCTTGGTGACTCCATAGCGCACTGCATTTTCCACAATCGGCTGCAGTGACAGGGTAGGCATTCGGAACAAGGTCGGCCCGATGTCATATATAATATGCAGTTTATCAGGAAACCGTTTCTATTCCAGTGTCAGATAATGTCTGGTATGCTCAAGTTCCTGTTCAAACGAAACTGGTTTGTCTGCTGTCAGAGAATCCATATTTCCTCGGAGAAATTCCGTGAATTCAATAATCGCCTGTTCAGCCTGTTTTGTATAGCGCTCTGATTGCAGATAATGCATTGTAGAGAAAATGCGGCTGTATCTGGCTGAGCATAATGGCAATCCGATTGCTGCTTAGCTCCTGTTCCATCTCATGAGCCACCTCCGCCGCTTTATACTTTGCCGGCACATCCTTGAAAAACCAGATCAGAACAACTGCAAAGACAGAAATAAATACGATGTTGAAATCCAGGCCTCTGCTCCACCAGCCGGTCCATGCATTGATCACTTCAAAGAGTGCTGAAAAGTTCAGAGGAAGGACAATTATCAGTCTATTTTCCTGCTTGTATATCATCTGAACAATGATGCAGATCAGCAGTACAGATAGCACTATCAGCTGAACAGTGAGCCACAGTGAAGTCATGCCGCAGAGCGGTACTTGGAAGAATATCCCACAGCCACCAGCAAGCCAATATCAAGCAATCCGTCCGCAATGGCAATTCCATATAAGGTCCTGCGTATTCTGCCGTGCATCAGTTCCGCATCGCATAACATCATAAAGAATATCGCCAGTATGCGGGCAAGCTGAGACCCATAGGAGTTAAAACAATACTTCGATTCCACAGCGTCACATCTGATGTATCCAGTATGATGCATATGCTCACCGATACTGCAAACAATGCCAGATACCACAGCTGTCTTATAAACTGTGTTTTCTGCATACTGGCTGCCAGAGCCACACTGAACAGCACAACAGAAATTCCGAATGCGCCAATGCATTGCCTGCTGTATGAGGATTGCTGAAGTGTATTTCAACCAGATCATCAACCGATAGATCATCCAAATTCCAGCTTGTCCATTCATTGCCGCAGACAGCCGGTTCAGCAAATGCAGTCCGAGGAATATACCCGGCAACCGGTTCTCCATTCAGAGAAATTGAATAGTAAATGTGGTCCAGGTGCATCATGACCAGTTTGCCGGAAAGAACTGAACCGAAATGGCTGCGCAGATATAAATCGTTATGCAGTGCATTCAGATGCGCATCTTTGGACAGTGGCTGCCATGTCTTATTATCACGGCTGTATTCTCCAGAAAACTCGATTGGAAGAGGAATTGTCTGGGATGCCTGACTATCTCTCATCTGATCTGCAATCTTTCTGTGACCGACCTGAATCGTCTTTATATTTATGCTTTTCGGTATTGCTGCTCTGCATGAATACTTCTTACAGCAGCTATTATAGACAGGTCTGGAAGGTCCTTCCATATAAAAAAGCATCAACGCCATTGTATACTGGCATAGATGCTCAGATGCTAATCTCTTTTAACAACCGTACTGTTATCTTTATAAATGCTGTCCTGTTCAATTTCACCTCTGACACAGGATGTTGGATATATGCTGGTTCTGCGGCCGACGATTGTGCCCGGGTTAAGAACCGTATTGCAGCCAATCTCGGAATAGTCACCAAGCATAGCACCGATTTTTCTAAGTCCCGTATCAATTTTCTCATCGCCGTGTCGTTCAACAATATTCCTGCGATCAGATTTGATATTGGAGGTAATGGATCCAGCCCCCATATGCGCATGATAGCCAAGAATGGAATCACCCACATAGTTATAATGCGGAACTTCCGCATGATCGAAGATAATGACATTCTTCAGTTCACAGGAGTTGCCGATGACACAGTGTTCACCAACCAGAGCACTGCCGCGGATAAATGCACAGTGACGCACTTCAGTATCCTTGCCGATAATGCATGGTGCACCAAGATATGCCGACGGAAACACTTTTGCGCTTTTTGCCACCCACACCTGCGGAGATACTTCAGTGTACTCATCAGGACTGAGCGAACTGCCCAGTCTGATAATGAATTCCTTAATGCCTGCGAGTGCTTCCCACGGATAGTCATACTGACTCAGATATTCTTTAGCCTGTGTATAATTTAAATCAAACAAATCTGTAATCTTATACATCGCATCTGCCTCATTTCCTTACACCGAAAATTATCTTTTCTTGTCAGACTCCTGTCAAATGATTTCGCGGATATCTTTCAGATTCTCTGTCACCTGTTCAATGTTGTCATACTGCACCAAATGAGCACAGTTAATCAGAGTGTCCCATTTCTTATAAGGTGCTTTAACCTTTTTGAAATACTCTTTCGCTATCGGGTATGGCGTCTGCCAGTCATGATCCCCTTCCAGAAGAATGAACGGAATTTCGTACTCTTCTGTATAATCGCTCAGTCTGAAGGACTTAAACTCTTCCGATTTCATAAAATCCAGATATTGTCCCTCATTTGAGAACCCTGACGCACAGGACTTCAGAGAATCCGTAATGGAAAGATACGGACAGCGAAGTGCAGTCTTCAATATCATCATCGCATAATCATTCATTGTCTGATATTTGACAGTTAAGAAGTGATACTTCATCTGAGCATCGGAATAACTTTGACTCAGATATTTAACTTCCTCGGTCTGCTCGTCCTTTTCCAGTTCTTCCAGCAGGTCTGTATCGCCGTCTCTTGCGGCACATTCCTTGGCATGCTGAAACGCAGTATCAGAATTACAGGTTACATCCGTTATCTGACCAGCACCAATGTATGCCGCAAACAGAGATGGATAGCGGAACGCTGCCAATGCGCCAATAACTGTTCCCCAGTTCTGTCCAAACAGAACAATCCGACAGTCAGGAAGCAGACGATTCAAATATTCCGCTACTTCTTTTGTATCACTGACAAATTCATTGATCGTCAAAGGACCCTCAGAAGCTTCAGATAGACCGCATCCTCGCTGGTCCCAAGTCACCACGGTATACATGGAATCCCATTCTCTTTCATACTGATAGGATACTGCTGATGTGGAATTGCCAGGACCGCCATGAATCAAGAGCAGAATCGGATTCTTTTTATTTCTGCCATGTATGCGAATATACTGCCGTACACCGCCAATCAGCGGGCTGACCTGCATATCAATACCCAAGAGTTCATCTACCTTGTGATTCTTTTTTTCTTCTTTTTTTCCAGTATTGATTTTTTGAACTGCTGTCAATGCAGCCGCAGCCGCAGCTGCTGTGCCAAGAACCAAAAGCCTTTTGATCAGTGCCATTTCTTTATCCTTCCTTTCATCTAAGTATTCGTTTGTTAACTGCGTCCTATTTTTTCATGAATTGCTTTCTTGTCTTCATACTGCATTTTATCTGCGCGGCGGATCAGCTCATCCATTGTTTCGCTGGCACCGATGCAGTTTGCCCAGCCTATAGAGAGCGTAAGTTCATAGCAGATACTGCTGCGTCTGCAGTACTTCAACAATGATTCATTCAAATATTCAGTCACTTCTTCTGGACTGTTCAGTTTGATGCCGGGGATAGAAAGAATAAACTCATCACCGCCGATCCGTGCTGCAAATCCACTGTAATGCTCTGCTGTTTCTCTCAGCGCATCAGCTACCAGACACAGCGCACGATCTCCTTCCGTATGTCCATAGTTATCATTGATCTTTTTGAAGAAATTCACATCTGCCAGGAATACCCAGATCGGATTCTCTGGTGTAGCCGAAGATATTTCGCCTGCAAAATACCTTTCTGTACGACGGCGGTTATTAAGCTTAGTCAGTGCATCATGATTGATCTGAATTGCCAGAAGGCTGACAAATACAAGGTAGATGCTGATAAACATGCTGATGCATACGATCGGTGTATTAGGAACAATCACCTGAACTACATTGCCGACAAATGGTGAAATGACAAACAGCAGCAGTGCATTGGCAGATTCCCGTTCTGTGCTGTCCTTGGCTTTGCATCGACTCTTCACTGAAAGTACCGATGCATAAATCATATAGAAGGCAACCATTGCTGATATCAGAAGAAACAGCGGCCCGCGGCTGTAGACATTCATGCTGTCTATATTAAACAGCCAATGGGTAAAGATGGATGCGAATGCCATGGCAATTTCAATACCGGCGGGAAGAAGCAGAAGAATGCGCTTTCTGGGATTTTCAAATTCAGTATAGCCAAGATGGGCTTCCACAAAACTCAGCCAGAAGATGGAGATGAGTGCAAGTGCAGATTCATTCAACGCTGCATTCAGCGATATTCCGAAATAACTCCAGTCAACCAGTCGATAAACGTGCAATACAAATAGAATATCAGTGATGACATAGAGAGCAAATGCGTACAGCATATTTCTATAGGAATGAATTTCTGTCTCCGTTCCAATTGTAAAAGTCAGTTTCTTCATTATCGGTATCAGCATAATCAAAAGACTGATATCACAAATCAGATAGGAGGCAATGAAAATATTAAGCATATTTGAGAGACTCTCCATGATCCCTCACTCCCTTCAATCGTTATCTTTGAAGTTCCTGATGATATTCTTCCAATATGATCCGCAGATCTTCCAGAGTATTTACTGAACAGATGCGCGTCTTGCACTGTGCAGAGCAGGGCATGCCGGCAATATACCAGGCACCCATGCCACGCATCATTTTCATGCCGTTTTTTTCTCCTTCATAATCGCACAATCTAACTGCATAGTCCATGCACAATTTCAGACGTTCTTCATAAGACGGCTCTGAATATTCTTCGCCTTTCAAAGCTGCATCTGCTTCTTTTGCGAAATATGGGCGGCCAAGGAGTCCTCTTCCGATCATGACAGCATCACAGCCTGTTTCCTGCAGCATCTTTCTGGCATCTTCCGCCGTGCGTATATCGCCATTGCCGATAACCGGAATGGATACTGCCTCCTTGACCATTCTGATATACCGATTATCCGAGTGTCCTTCATACATCTGTCCTTTGGTTCGGCCATGGACAGTGATTGCTGCGACACCTGCCTCTTCCAGACGCTTTGCAAGCTGTACACAGTTAATGTGTTCTTTATCCCAGCCAGCCCGCATCTTAACAGTCACCGGCCGATCCGTATTGGCAATTACCGCTCTAGCTGTATCCACCGCAGTATCTTCATGAGCCATCAGCCAGGAACCGGCATTGGCCTTGATCACCTTAGTTACCGGGCAGCCCATGTTGATGTCAATCAGATCACAGTCTGTGTGTTCTGTCAGATACCTTGCAGCTTCTCCCATTGTCTCGGGATCACCGCCGAACAGCTGTAAAGAGACTGGATGTTCATCCGATACGGTACGGCACATATCTTGAGTTCTTGCGTTCTCGTAATGCAGTGCCTTATCCGAAATCATCTCAGACACCACCAGTCCGCAGCCGCTGTGCCTCATCAGAGACCGGTAAACGGGGTTGCTGACACCTGCCAGCGGTGCCGCCACAATCTGGCTGTCAATCGATACTGGTCCGATTTTCCACATTTTGATGTCTCTGAAGAATTTCCTTTAGTTCTTCTTCGGTAAACTGATATTTTCTGCCGCAGTACTGGCATACTGTCTCACAGCCATGATCCTCTTCAATCATTGCCAGGAGGTCTTTCTCGTGGATCAATGCCAGGCCTCGTGCGAAATGATCCTTGGAACAGTCGCAGTTCCACTGTACCGGTCTATGATCCATAATATTCGCATCCGGAAACAGTTCTCTGATGATTTCTTCTGCATTCATTCCTCGATCAACAGAAGCAGATACCGGACGCATTGTCTTTGCTGCCATTTCAGCTGCTTCGATGATTTCCTCTGCAGCATTGGGAAGCAGCTGAATGAAAATACCGCCAGCCGCTTTGACCGAGTAATCCGTATTCACCAGCACACCAACTCCAACAACTGATGGTGTCTGTTCTGACACCGCAAAATAGTATGCAAAATCATCGCCAATCTCTCCCGTCTGCAGATTGACCACGCCGGTAAACGGCTCTCTGAGTCCAAGATCCTTGGATACCGTCAGAGTTCCATTTCTTCCAACTGCCTGACCAACATCCAGTTTCCCATCAGAATTGCGAAACAGGTATACCTGCGGATTGTCAGTAAATCCTTTGACATTTCCCCTTCCGTCAGCCTGAGAAAGGATTGAGCCAACCGGTCCCTTTCCATCAATGCGAACCGTAATACGGGCATTGGGATCTTTCAGGTCACTCGCCATCAGTGCATTGGCTGTCATTACTCTTCCAAGCGCTGCGCAGGATGTTGGATACATTTCATTCAGCAATCTGGCTTGTTCCACCATTGCTGTCGTGACAGCCGCATGGATTCGAACCGCACCATTCAGTGCATCTGCAATTACAATTTCATCTTTCATTTCAGACTCCTCTTAATCCGCTGATTCATAATTCTCATGCGTTTTTCGTCAATCTTAGTCAATCGGCGATCAGCGGTCATCAGCCCATTGCATTCATCTTCTATATCTGCTGTCTGAGTGTAAACAGATCCTGACAGTCCTTCTTTCACATGCTGCAGAACATCTGCATCAAACAGTTTCAGCACTGCATCACTCCATTGAAGACGATCAGTAAACTTTTTATATCCATACAATTCTTTTGCTTCACTATGTTTCTTATCAAGGAAAGAATAACCGCCGAATTCCGACAGCAGAAGAATTCTGTCATCGTTTTTCGCCGGAACATGGAAATGCCGGAAGTATACGTGACGACTGTCAAAGTCTCCTTCTCCTGTTTCAAACCAGCCGCTGGCCGCATCAATCAGTCTGGTAGAATCATAGCTCCTGATTCTCTCCACTGCCTCTTTTGTATCAAACTGCCCCCAGCCCTCATTGAAAGGCACCCAGGCAAAAACAGATACACTGTTATACAGCATGTCCAGCATACCATCCAGTTCCATATAATATGCTTTACGGCCTTTAATACTGCCGCGTCCGTTCTTTTCATAATCCTTATCTGAAGCCTTCCGTATGCCCAGCGTCGGCCATACTGCCACTCTCTTCATATCATACGGTCCACCGCCATTGGGCATATCCTGCATAACCAGCATGCCATAATGGTCACACATCGCGTACCATCTGCGATTCTCAACTTTGACATGTTTGCGTATCATATTGAAGCCGAGCTTCTTCATCTTGAGAATGTCATATTTCATGGCATCATTGGTTGGGTAAGTCATCAGACCATCAATCGTATATCCCTGGTCCAGAAGCCCTGTCAGAAATATCGGTTTGTTATTGAGCATAAATCTCATGATTCCCCGCGAATCTCTGGCTTTTGAAAACTTGCGCATACCGAAATATGTATGCACTGTTTCATCTTCGGTTCGGATGTACATATCATAGATAAACGGATCTTCCGGTGTCCAGGGATGAGGATGCTCCAGAGCAATGCTGCATGTCTTATCACCGGTCATTGTACTGCTGATCTGTGTTTTTCCTTCGTAGATGGCAATCACAGACTGACTGAAGGTGCCATCCATCTGTACATAAACAGTCCCGTGGTCAAAATCAATGCTGATCTTGATATCCTGGACCGCGTGCTCCGGAAGTTCTTCCAGCCATACCGTCTGCCAGATACCGGAACTTGGCGTGTACCACATGCCGCCGTGATCTATTTTCTGTTTCCCATAGGCATAGATTCCACTATCAGAATCATCTGTAACCTTAACAAGAATCTCGTTATCTTCCTTAATTAGATGTGATACATCCAGAGAAAATGGAATATAGCCGCCTTCATGACTGCCTGCCAGCAGTCCATTCATATATACGGTGCAGCATTGGTCTACCGCTTCGAAGTTTAAATAAGCGGTAT
>SABF01000259.1 GCA_009929095.1 Erysipelotrichia bacterium | reverse complement strand
GTTGAAGCCGATTCTTCAGGAAACATATGGTGTCATGATTTATCAGGAACAGATTATGATGACTGCAAGAGTTGCTGCAAATTTCACACTTGGAAAGGCAGACATGCTGAGAAGAGCTATTTCCAAAAAGAAGGAAAAAGATCTGACATCCATGAAATCTGACTTTATCAATGGCTGTGTGAAAAATGGCTATCCTCAGCAGATTGCTGAAAGTCTATTTGCATTAATTGAAAAGTTTGCCGGATATGGTTTCAACAAGTCTCATGCGGTAGCATATGGGGTTCTGGCGTACCAGCTTGCGTATCTGAAAGCAGACTATCCGCTTTACTTTTACTGTGCGCTTCTTGACAGTGTGATTGGCGATGATGACAAAACAGCAGAATATATATCTGAATGCCGTAGAAGAAACATCAGAGTGCTGTATCCGAGCATCAATGAAAGCGGCAACAGATATCAGAGTATAAATCAAGCGATCCGTCTGCCGATCTGTTCAGTAAAGGGGCTTGGCAAAGAGGCGGGTCAGACGCTGATCAATGAACGAGTCGAACATGGAAGATTTATTGATTTCTTTGATTTCATTGCCCGGATCACCCTGGCTGGCTTTAACCGCAAAACGATAATTGCCTTAGTGGATGCGGGTGCTCTGGATCAGTTTCAGGAAAATCGTGCAACTCTGAAAGCCAACCTTGATGATGCAATCAGTTATGGAGAATTAATTCGAGTGGAAAAGGGAGGAGCAGTTCAGATTAATCTTGGACTCGTTTCAAAGCCGGTTATGATCAAGATGAAGGACAGTTTGGAGGAACGCAGCGAGAATGAAAAGAATGCACTTGGATTCTGTCTTGGCCCTCATCCTGTCATTGCTGAAAGAGAGAGACTTGGCATTGATTTTAAGCCTTTGTCCTCATTGAAAACATATGAAGGACCGGCTGATGGCTTTGCCATGATACAGAATGTGCATCAGCATCGCACTCGAAAGGGTGACATGATGGCTTTTGTGAAACTGGTTGATGAGACTGGTGATATGGATATGGCAGTCATGCCAAGATTGTACGAAAAGATTAATCCAGACTTGACAAAGGGCAGCTATATTCAGTTTCATGGTAAAATACAGAATGATGGTTCCTGTCTGGCTGATTCAATTCGCTTCATCAGGAAGCAGAATCGTCAGAATTGAAGATGGGGTGAGCGAAATGTCAAAAATACTGATTGTTGATGATGAAGAGAATATCCGTGAAGTTGTTAAGGAATATGCTCAGCTGAACGGATATGAAGCAGATGAAGCTGAAGACGGCATGCAGGCACTGGATATGGTCGAGAAGACAGCATATGACTGTGTCATTCTTGACGTTATGATGCCAAAGCTTGACGGATTTTCGGCATGCAAACAAATTAAAAAAATCAGCAGTGCACCGGTCATTATGCTGAGTGCACGTCAGGAAGAATATGATAAATTGTTTGGATTTGAACTTGGCGTAGATGATTATGTAGCAAAGCCGTTCTCTCCGAAAGAACTGATGGCCAGAGTCAAGGCAGTTCTTGAGCGTTCTCATAAACCGGAACATCAGATAATGAAATATGAGGGACTGGTTGTTGACATTGATGGCAGGAGTGTCACAGTAGATGGAATGAAAGCAGATTTGACTCCAAAGGAAATTGATCTGCTGATCTATATGGTTCAGCACGAAAATGTTGCATTGTCTCGCAGCAAGCTCCTTGAAGAAGTCTGGGATTATGACTACTTTGGTGATGATAGAACGGTTGATACTCACGTGAAGATGCTTCGTCATAATCTTGGCGCATACCGTGATCACATTGTGACTGTCAGAGGAATGGGATATAAGTTTGAGAAGTGAATCAGAACAGGAAAGGCAAGAAACATTGAAGCTTGATCGGCATGGTATCTATTTCAATATTTGGCTGTTCTTCTTCATCTTTGCCGTTGGCATTGTTTTAATTCTGGGTCTTCTTCAGTTTTCTCTGATTCGTCCTTACTATCGCAACAGCAAGGTTCAGAATGTCAAAAAGGTTTCTGATGATATTCAGAATTATATTATTAATAACAGCGGATCTGCGTCAGCTATTTCCAGAGCATTCCAGGCAGCTGTAAACAACAGTTCCTGTGTGACAATTTATAATGATTCAGGAAACCTTATCTACAGCGCAGATTCGCTCGGATCCGGATGTGTTTTTCATGTCGGCAGCAGCACCAGTCAGTCTGATATCAATTTCAGCGATGGATTATCTTTGGTCAATGAACTGACAAATAATAACGGAGAATGGTCGCTGAATCTGAATAACAGCCGAACTGAGCAGGAAATGATTGTCTATGGCAGAACTGTCAAATCAAATCTTGGCAATTACTACCTCTTTGTTAATTCTCCGCTCGAACCGCTTGATTCGATCATGACATTCTTTTCCAGACAGTACTATCTTTACACAATTTTTATTGTGATTATTGCATCATTGATTTCAATACAGATTGCCAAAAGTCTAACCAAGCCAATTGTAAATATGAATCATGAGGCTGAAAGACTGGCTCATGCGGATTATGAAGCAAATTTTAATGGTGGAAAATTCACTGAGACAAAGG
>SABF01000022.1 GCA_009929095.1 Erysipelotrichia bacterium | reverse complement strand
GTTTAAGAGAGCCGCTCAGCACAGAAGGAAAGATCTTGGTATCCGAGCCGTACATCAGCATTGCTGCATTCTGCAGAAAATAGCTGACACCGATCGCTGTAATCAGAACAGCCAGAGAACTGGCAGAGCGAAGCGGCTTGTAAGCCAGGCGCTCGATGACAACACCAAGTACAGTGCATACACCCATTGAAAGCAGCACCGAAACAAACACCGGCAGATGAAATGATCCGATTGCAAAGAATGCCGCATAGGCACCTGCCATGATAATATCTCCGTGTGCAAAGTTAAGCATCTTGGCAATTCCATAAACCATGGAATAGCCAATTGCGATAATGGCATAAACACTCCCCAGACTGAGTCCGCTGATCAGATATGACAGAAACGCCATAAACTCTCCCTCCCTTTTATCCAAGTAATCATAACAGAAACAAAAGCTGCCACTTATGTGCCTAAGGCAGCCTTTGTCCGCATATCGCTTTACTACTATTCAGCAGTTACGTAGGTTCCGTTTGTAATGACAACTGCCTTAGGATCCTTGGAGACTTCGCCGCTTGCATCCCAAGTGACACCGGTTCCGGTCAGACCGTCGAATGTCATTGAAGTGAACTGAGCGACAAGAGCTGCAGTGATATCTGCTGTAGACATATCTGCTGTGGCGCCAGCATTTTCAAGTGCCTGTTTGACAGCATAGACTGCATCATAAGCATCGGCTGCGAACTGGTTAGGAACATCGCCGAATTTGTCTTTATATGCCTTTACGAATGATGCTGTCTTTGTATCAGAAGCATCTGCAGAGAACGGTGTCAGCATGTACAGACCTTCAGCAAGAGTTGGATCGAATCCCTCAAGAGTCAGGATGCCATCCATGCCATCGCATCCGAAGAATGTCGGAGCATAGCCTGCTGCCTTGGCAGCCACAAGAATCTGGGAAGCCGGCTGGTAATAGATCGGCAGGAACACAACATCAGCACCTGCATCCTGGGCTTTCTTCACATAAACGGAGAAATCTGTTGTTCCATTCTGGAACGCTTCTTCATCAACGATTTCAAGTCCCTTGGCAGCAGCTTCTTCCTTGAACTTTGTATAGAGTCCGTTGGAATAGTTGTCATCGTTTCGATAAATGATTGCGACCTTTGTGCCGAGATCCGTATGAGCTGCGAGGTAATCAGCAGAAGCGACACCCTGGTTCGGATCAGTGAAGCACATCTGGAAAATATTGCCGTACGGGTCAGCCGAATTTTCTGTGTCCTGGTAAATGATTGCAGTAGAAGAACCTGATGGTGTAATTGCAAAGATATTATCCTGGCTGTAAAGAGGAGAAACAGACTGGCCGGCGCCGGAAGTGACGGTGCCGAGTGACATCTGCATGCCCCAGTCAGACAGTGCGTTGTATGCATTAACGGCAGCTTCACCGTCAGCCTGGTCATCTTCAAACTTAAATTCAAACTGTACAGGTCCGCCAGCTGTGTTGATTTCATCAACCGCAATCTGGGCTGCATTCATAACTGCCTGGCCGTAAACTGCTGCGTCACCGGAAATCGGGCCGGAGCCGCCAAGCTTGAACTTTCCTGCTGCGGATGTTCCTGCTGCGGTTGAAGCTGATGAAGCTGCTGCTGGAGCTGTGCTGGTAGATGCCGTGCTGCCGGAACAGGCGGTCATGGTGATTGCCATACCAACAGCAAGTCCTCCTTTGATTACTTTTGTGAATTCCATCTCTTTTCCTCCATTCCATCCTTGATTTACTAGATGTTGTAAACAATTATATGAAATGTCTTTCACAATTGCAATAAATATTTTCAGAAAATTTAGCACTATTTTATGAAAATTTACATTTTGTTACATTCATATCATTTCAGCAATCGAGCAGCAGGAGCAGTTTAGTTTCTGCCCTCTTTCAGTATCGTGGCTATGGTTTTGCCCACACGGTGCTTACAATACTTTGTACGCTGCTTACAGCCAGACTTGTCTAAAATATTCTGACTCCTATGTTTTATTGCTGCTTGTATCGCTTCGCATTGCGCGTCTTTCATTTACAATTGTGCGGACTTTCTTTTTGATACATGTTTCAGGCAGGAAACAATGCGTATCTCTTCGTATACCTGCATCATCTATTACATCGTATTCCCTGCAGTATAGGGCCATTAGCTGCTTTGTACTCCCGGCCATGCTGAACGCAGTAAAAAACATGACCGCATCGACGCAGTCATGTTTCAGTATTTATATGGCGCCTTAAACAGGGCTCGAACCTGTGACCTAGCGGTTAACAGCCGCTCGCTCTGCCGACTGAGCTATTAAGGCGTGCTTCTATAATATACACGCATCGCAAATTGAATGCAACATTTTTATAACGTTTTTAAATACATGAATACCCTTGCCGGATAATGTCTTTTTATCCGATTTCTGCTAGAATACTTGTAGGATAAATATCATATATTCGCTATATATGGAAGGAGAATAATTCTATGGGTCTGATTCAAGCCGCCTTATCTGCAGCTGGAAGTTCGCTGCGTGATACCTGGAAGGAGTATTTCTACTGTGAGGCAATGCCAGCCAGTGTTATGGTGTCCAAAGGGAAGAAGAGAGTAAGCGGTTTTTCTTCTAACCATGGCAGTGACAATATCATTACTGACGGCAGCGTTATTGCCGTGGCCGATGGCCAGTGCATGATCATTGTCGAGCAGGGGAAAGTTGTTGATGTATGTGCTGAACCGGGTGAATACAAATACGATAACAAATCCGAGCCTTCTGTCTTTGTCGGAAACCTTGGTGATTCTATCAAACAGGTATTCGGCCAGATCGGCAAGCGTTTCTCTTTTGGCGGACAGCCAGCTGAAGATCAGCGCATCTACTTCTTCAATACCAAGGAACTGACCGGAATGAAGTATGGCACTGCCAATCCGGTGCCGTTCAGAGTTGTCGACAAAAACATCGGACTCGATCTCGATATCAGCGTAAAATGCTTCGGTGAATACTCCATCAAGATCACCAATCCGATTCTGTTCTATACCAATGTATGCGGCAATGTTAAAGACGAGTATACCTCTGATATGATTGACGGACAGCTCCGCACGGAACTGCTGACCGCACTGCAACCGGCATTTGCCAGGATCAGTGATATGGGCATACGCTACTCAGCAGTGCCGGGACATGCTCTGGAACTTGCGGACGCACTGAATGAACAGCTGTCCAAAAAGTGGAAGGAACTCCGCGGCATTGAAATTGCATCCTTCGGCGTTTCCAGTCTCACCGCCAGCGAAGAAGATGAGAAGATCATTAAGCAGGCCCAGCAGGCTGCCATCAACAGAGATCCGAATATGGCCGCTGCAACACTGGTCAACGCACAGGCACAGGCAATGCAGGACGCCGCAAAGAATCCAAACGGTTCAATGATGGGATTTATGGGAATGAACGCCGCTGCTAATGCCGGCGGTGCCAACGCCAACGCTTTCTTCCAGGCTGGTCAGGCTCAGAAGAATGCATCTCCGGCTGTTGGCAATGAGTGGTACTGCCCGAAATGCGGCACAAAAAACAACGGAAATTTCTGCGTCAACTGCGGCAATAAAAAACCGGAATAACGATATCCAGTCATTGAGGCTCTGCCCGCAGGGGCTGAGCCTCTTTCTTCTATTGAACAGAGGTGAATCCAATGACAAGAAATGTCACCAATTACAAATGTCCCAACTGCGGCGGTCCGCTTAAGTTTGATGCGGCCTCGCAGAAACTAACATGTGAATACTGCAAGTCCTCCTTTACCAATGACGAAGTCGAGCAGTATTATGCCGTCAAAAACGAAGAGGCTGCAGCTGCTCCGGCTCAGTTTACCCAGGAAGAGATGGGCTGGACCGATGAGGAAGCAGCCCATCTGAAAGCATACTCCTGTCCCAGCTGCGGAGCTCAGATCGTCTGTGATGATACTACAGCGGCAACCTCATGCCCATACTGCAGCAATCCAACAATTGTTCCGGCACAGTTTGCCGGAGCTCTGAAGCCAAAATACATCATTCCCTTTCAGTTGGAGAAGCAGCAGGCAATGGAGAAACTGAAGGCATTCTATCAGGGCAAAACACTTCTGCCCACTGCTTTCAAAAGTGATAATCACATCGAAGAGATCAAAGGCGTGTACGTTCCCTTCTGGCTGTATAACGGAACGATTGATGCTGATATGGCTTTCCACGCGACCCGATCCAGAACGTATCAAGAAGGTGATTATCAGGTCACGGAAACTTCCAATTATCAGGCTGTCAGAAGAGGCGAAGTGGAATTTGAGAAGGTTCCTGCTGATGCCTCACAAAAGATGTCTGACAAGTACATGGACGCTCTGGAACCATTTGACTGGACCGAGCTTCAGAACTTCAAGATGTCCTACCTGCCCGGGTATCTGGCTGACCGCTATGATGTCTCCGATCAGGAAGATGAGATTCGAGCTGACAGCCGCATGAAAAACAGTACCGTTGCACTTCTGTCATCCACTGTCATAGGATATGAGTCGGTAGTGCCGGAAAGAACTTATGCCAGACGCATTGCCGGCGAAGCCGTATATGCACTGCTTCCAGTATGGGTGCTGTCTACAAAATATCAGGACAGGCAGTATCTGTTCACAATGAATGGTCAGACCGGCAAGATGGTCGGCAGTCTGCCAATGGACAGCCGGAAATTTCTGTTCTGGTTTGCAATTGTCATTGCAATTGTCATGGCGATTTCTGCTGCTGTCTGGTTTCTGTGGATTGTGAGGGCGGCATGATGAAGAACATGATAAGAAAATCTCTGACTGTGCTGTTATCCATATTCACTGCTCTGGCAGTGTTTGCTTCTCCGCTTGCTGTTCTGGCCATCTCCGATGGCACCTATGTCATTGATAAAGCAGATCTTCTGAGCAGCGATGAGATTCAGACGCTCAATGATGAAGCCGCCAGAATCACAAAAGCTTATCAATGCGGTGTGTACATTATTGTGACAGACGGCTATGAAGGATCCAGTGAAGACAACTATGTCCGAGATCTCTATAAGAACAATGAACTCGGCTACAGCGATGGCAAGTCCGGCGTACTGATCGGTTTGAATATTACAGATCGATTTGTCGATATGTGCGCCTACGGTGCTGCCTCCGATGTATTTACTGTCAGTGCAATCAACAGCATTCTCGATGATGTCACATCTAAATTCGGTGATGGCAGCTGGTATGACGGTCTCAGTACCTTTCTGAAGGAAAGTGAATCCCTGATTGTATCAGAAGGGTATTACTACTATGAGCCAGTCTATACTGATGAACCAAGTCCTTCTACCAATGGCGGCTACGAGCCGACTGTTCAGGAGTATCTGAAAGCCAATCCCGGCATATATTTCCTTGGTGCGGCAATTGTCAGTATCATAGCAGCCCTGGCAGTCACCCTGATCTTGCGCTCTCAGCTGAAGAACATCGGGATCAGACATAGCGCCGGCGAATACATCAAGGATAACGGTGTGCGTCTGACCGCTCAGTATGACTACTTTATCGGAACCACAATTTCTCGCGTCCATATCGAGCGTGATCATGACAGCAGCAGCGGCGGCTATCATAACTCCGGCTTCTCAGGCGGCGGCGGTTCTACCGGTCGCCACTTCTAAGCTGCTGAAATGGGCATAGAACTGTTCTCTGCCAGTACAGCTGAAACCTAAAATACTAAAAACCATCGGCCCCCGCCGGTGGTTTTCAATTTCGGACATAACCCTTCTGGCATCATTGCGCCTTACAGTACCGATGCAATCTGTGACTTACAATACTTCTGCGTTTCCACAGACGGATCCTTGAATTCCGTTTCTGGCTGCTCGCCGTGAGACAGGTGATGCAATCATGACAATTGTCTTCAGAATCTGATGCCTACAGCGCAGCTTAGCTGCTTTAACTTATCCTACTTGCTGTGTTTATTATTCATACCGGCAAACATTCTTCCTGAAAGCACACAAAAAGAAGTGTCTGCCAGTCTTCCAGAGGATTGCAGAAATCGATGAATGATACTTTCAGCTTCATGAAAACATGATTCTATTTGCAGGTATATCCTTCGTTTTCAAACTCACTGACTGCTTCCGAAGCAGTCTTGCCAAGCAGCGAATCAGGAAACAGATATTCCAGTGCTTCCTTGCTATTTGCCACATCAAATACAAGCTTGATGGAATAACTGTCATTCTGTTCCTCTGTTACACTGGTGACACCCGCCAGATTATTGAAACCGGAAAAGAATTCGTCCATCAGTTTCTTTGTTTCCTCATCCAGACTGCCGGACGAACTATCAAGCACCGTGTTCACTGTTACTGTGTCAATAGAATCTGTTTTCCGGTCTCCGCTAATTATCACTTCTGTGTCAGTATGATATCCCGCCCCGGAATCATCATCACTGAATTTGCAGGTATGAGAAATTGTTTTGGATTGGCATCCGCTCAGCAGCACGGAAATGATCATAGTGAATGCAAGCAGCCGTTTCATTAGTTCTGTCCTCCTGTGTTTACTTCATTATCCTACAAATTCACATATAGTACTTGACTCAAATTATATAATGCGTTCTGCTGCTGCAACGCCATCCCCGATCTCCTCATAGAAGATGGTATGAAAGCGTTTATCATTCAGAAGATGCTCACGGAATTCTCTGATCTTTCTTGTCATCTGCAGAGTACTGCGATTATGCGATAATGCCGGATCATCTACAATGCCATGAAACGACAGATTGTCATAGACAAATAATGTGCCAATATGAGAATTCTCCATGAAGTGCTCCGTGTATCGTCCGTACTGAGATTTAGCCGCATCAATGAAAATCAGATCATATACAGCCATGGTAATATACTCCGCAGCTTCTCCCACATGGACAAAGATGCGATCACTGTATCCGCAGTCATGGATATTTTTCACTGCCTGCTGTGCCCGTTCAGGATCCAGTTCCAAAGTATCAATCATGATATCTTCCCTGACCGATGCCATCTCCATGCTCGAACATCCTACTGCTGTACCAACTTCCAGAATCTTCTGTATCTCTTCCCGTTCCTGTAGCAATTGTCTGAGAAAGGCTATTCCTTCCTCTTTCATAACCGGAATTTGATGATCCCTTGCCTGCCTGATCAGTCTGTTCAGTTCATCATCACTCATATAGTCACAGTATTGGGATCGATGTGATAAATCACATCTTTGCGTTCTACAATCACCCGGATACGCTTCAGCAGTTCTGCATCACTGCGAATATTAGTCAGCAGCTCCTTGGTTGGGTTGACTGCTGTCGGATGACCGGTGAGTTCAAACATTGTCAGATCCCCATTGGTATCTCCATAGGAATAGCACTCTGATAGATCCAGATGATACAGATCCTTCATTTCTATGATCGACTTCTTTTTAGATACACTGTCCCACATCGGAGTGATCACGCCGGTATAAATGCCTTTATCATCTGTTTCATAAACAGTTCCGCGCCAGTCATCAAAATGATACTTCTCCGCCATGCAGCGAACCAGTGCATCCGGAGAACCGGAAATTGCAATTATCTTTCGGCCTTCTCTGCGATGTCGTTCGATTTCATTTCTGGTAAACAGATAGACCCGTTCACCCTTCTGTTCAATTACTTTTCTCGCAATCAGTTCAATATGTTCGCTGGACATCCCCTTGGTTGCTTCTTTAAAAATTTCTACCATGCGGGAAAGATAATCATCATAGTCTCCGGTTCTTCTGTCCCATGCCATGTATGCTGGTTTCACATCATCTGTCCATCGCTCAGGCGCAATAATTTCATGTGTGACCATCTTCTTGAATACTTCGGTAATCAGTCCTTCACGATAAATCGTTCCGTCAATATCAAAGAATGCCGCTGAACTGTTCATTTCCTTACCTCCGCTGCCAGATCATCCAGAGACAGACCGCAGTAATACAATTCCATCTCAAAGAATGTCTTGACGTTTTTAACCATATCCAGCACATCACTGTCACAGCCGGTCATTGAACTGTCTGTTTCAAAGTTATAGTTGCAGGAATTGCCAAATCCTCCGGTATCTCCTTTCCAGTTATAGGTATAGGAGGAAGATCTGTTGGTATATGTGAAGATGTCATTCGCAAAATCTATTGTATATGATTCAGTATCATTGAAGGATGTCTTATAGCTGCTATCAGATTCTTTCGTATAGTCCAAACGATTAACCAGACGTTTCTGGAAGGTAGCAGTAACAGTTGCCTCTTCAGCATCTGAGGAAGTATCCTTCGGGCTGATGGCATCTGTATCAATATCGCGATAGTTTACATATTTGGCAAAAGCTGTCTTCTGTGTATCTGAGACAGTCACTGAAGTGCTGTCAGATTTAACAAATCCTACACTGGAACTATAAGTCACATCGACAGTCACATTCCCAGAACTCAGAGAAACCGCAAAGTCGGCTGTCTGCTGCATCAGATAGCCATCTTCAGAAAACGTCTGAGCGATCATTCCGGAATTCACCGCAAAATTGTCATAACCCTTCAGAGAATTGAAATCATATCGGTTATTGAAGTATGACTGTGCAGCCTCCGGTTTCAGGGCAATAGAATACTTCATGCCATTGTCAGTCTGCACAGATGTAATCGACTGAATTTCTTCTCTTTTGATTGATACCGCGTCTATCGGTACCAGCATTGCCGACTTCAGATCCGAGAATTCCATGTCTTCATAATAAGTAACATTGTTGTATGTGTTGTACAGCCTTCCGTCATAATAGAAGCCATCAATGGCGGATTCCATTCCATTTCCATTTATATTCTGAGTCATATGCGCAGCAGGAGCCGAAGAGATATTCTGTACCTGCAGAACCCCGTCCAGATCATAGGTCTGAACAGATCCATCTGAGTACTTCATATCATAACTGCACTTCACTCCGGCACTGTAGCTGTCAGCGACCTTAACTGACCCCAGAGCAGCCGCATAATTCTCATATCCAGTCACAATACCCGAAACAGCTGTCACTGTCGCATCTGCCGAGACAGACGGCACAGCAGAGGAAGTTTTTCTGCCGGATGAGCATCCGCCCAGCATCAATACACTTGCCACTAACAGACATGCATCTTTTCTATATTTTCTTTTATTTGTCATAAATACCATTATATAAGCGTTCACATACTGCTTCAATTCATACCATATGCAAGAAATCTATTCTTAACCTGCAATTAAGATATGGCTGTCCGTTCAGTTTCAGCATCTCTGCAGGTATCAGCAATTGTTCTTGTTATTAAAAAAACATTCCATATGCAGAATAAATATCAGAGGAATACTCTGTTTCCTGAGTATTTATACCAGTTGTCATAAAACCATGAAGCAGGTCAGTTAAGCCTTAATTATCCTCTTGCTAAGATCGTTTCTAATACGATCATTTTTCTCTTTCGTCAGTTTCTGATTATTCTTTTCGAGACCAGGAACACGAACGACTGGCATATTGCTCTTAATTTCCTCTATCCCGTTTAAATTCACATTTAAATCCATTCTGCCTATTCCACCGCTTACATCATCCAGCTGATTATCTGCAGATAAACAAAACATTCCAACTCAGTTCACAAAATTATCATTAATTAAGTCTTCTGTCTGCTTATGCCTGCTGAATCTCCTAAACTGCAGCACTGCTCTCATCATCAATACGCTGTCTTGCAATAAGTTCGGCAAAGAAACCTCCTTTTGCAATCAGTTCCTCATATCTGCCATCTTCAATTATCTTTCCCTTATCCACTACGACAATGTGATCGCACTGCTTGATTGTGGAGAGTCTGTGAGCAATTACAATATGCGTTCATTTCAGTGCATCCAGAGAGGATGACACTTTTTTCTGAGTCAGATTATCCAGAGCACTGGCTGCCTCATCAAACATCAGAATCTTTGGCTTTGGTGCAATCGCCCTGGCAGTCATGAGTCTCTGCCGCTGGCCGCCGGAAATGTCCCCGGATCCTTCTGAAATCATCGTGTTCATAGTCATTGACATGCGACGAATGTCATCGGCAATGCCAGCCAGTTCCGCAGCTTCCCAGGCTTCATTCATCTTCAGCCATGGAGCTGAGATTGTAATGTTGGAATAGATATCTCCTTGGAACAGCCTGCCAGCCTGCATTGCCGTGCCAATCTTTCTCCTCAGCGATTTCAGATCTCTGCCATCATAATACACCGCCCTTTTGAAGGAGTCTCAAAGCCAAGCATAATTCTCATCAGAGTGGACTTTCCGCATCCGATAGTTCCGACAATGGCAACATACTGGTCAGGATTGATCTTCAGTGAAAAGTTCTCAAGCACCAGCGGCATATTCTTGCTGCAGCCAAAGGAAATGTCATTCAATTCGGCCGGACAGCTTTGTGATAACCTGTTTGCCAACAGAGATCTCCGGTACAGCATCCAGAATCAGCTAAATAACCGCCATTGCTGAAAGAACGGTAATAAAAGGATCTGCCCATTCCGGATTCTGATTTGGCAGCCGCCGATCAATAGAGATTCATGGCAGAGCAGACTGCATTTCTTCCGGTCACCTGAGCAGATGCCGTCAGTTTAGTATCAAGGCGGCTAAAAAAGCTCCAGACAAAAACACCGATCAGAAGCACAATGATAGCGATAAGTATCATCCAGACGCCCGAATTGGATACCTTGATATAGTCATTAAGCTGCTCCGGAGAGGAAACCCTCTCCAGGCTTTCTTTTCTGAAAATACTGTTATCTTCCAAGGCTGAGAATCCTTTCAGGCAGCCTGATTTATACATGAAATACCTCAATATTGTATTATTCGGCAGCTGAACCCTTATCTTTTGTAAATCCTGCAATATCGTATCGAATTGCTTTATTGGATCGCAGTGATTCATTCGATCCCCAAACAAAAGCTCATCAGTAGAATAATTACCCGACACCAGCAGGCTTCAGAAATGTATGATTAAAGGACAGGAGGTGTAATCAGTCTATGAAATATACAGAACTCGGTAATTCCGGCATTGAGATTTCCCGTCTCTGTCTAGGCTGCATGTCCTTCGGCGATCCCGCATCGCAGATGCATGCCTGGACTCTGAACCCGAAAGAAACCAGCACAATTGTTCACCACGCACTTGATCTTGGCATCAGTTTCTTTGATACTGCCAACAGCTACTCGGCAGGAACCAGTGAAGAGTATCTGGCATACGCACTCAGGGGTGTCCCGCGTGATTCCGTCGTTCTTGCCAGCAAGGTCTATTTCAATGACGGGCATCTTTCCAAAGAGGCAATCAATCGTGAAATAGAGGGCACACTGAAGCGTCTGAATACCGATTATCTTGATCTGTATATCATCCATCGCTTTGATAAGGAAACCCCGATTGAAGAAACGATGGAAGCGCTGGATCAATTGGTTAAGCAGGGAAAGGTCCGAGCCCTTGGCGCATCTGCCATGTATGGTTACCAGTTCCATAACATGCAGATCTGTGCAAGAGATCATGGCTTCACACCGTTTGTATCGATGCAGGATCATTACAATCTGCTGTATCGGGAAGATGAGCGTGAACTCATTCCGATTATCCGCCAGATGAATGTATCCCAGACTCCGTACAGTCCGCTGGCTGCCGGCAGATTGAGCCGCATGGAGTGGATGACCAATACCCTGCGTTCAGAAACAGATAAAACCGCGCATATGAAATATGACAGCACTGAAAAAGATGATTATCCAATTGTTCAACGAGTAAATGAGATTGCAGAAGCGCATGGTGCAACCATGACCCAGATATCTCTCGCGTGGCAGTATGCAAAGGGAGTGGCTGCTCCGATTATCGGTGCCACTAAACTGAACTATCTTGATGATGCCTGCAAAGCACTTGAAATTACATTGAGCGAAGAGGAAATCAAGTCACTTGAAGAACCGTATGTTCCTCATCGAATTGTCGGCGCTCTCTGACAGAATGATCACCATTGATAGAGCAATTCAGAAAAAGAACGGTTAGTAGCAGAAGGAACACTTCTGATTCCTATCAATAGAAATTCACCCAGTCAAAACGGTTATCAGCGCAATAATAACCGCTGAAAGACGGCTGAACACATACAGCAAAAGAAAGCGATATGCCGCTGAAATTATCAGAATGAACGAATTGAAGAAAACCGGAAAAAGGCTGTCATCGACGAATATTCAGCAAATGATATTATTCCAAAGCTGCTTGAACTCTCTCTGAGCTGCAAGTTTGGAATATGACCCGCATCAATATCTGACAAAAGCTGAACCGCTATAATTCCATCAGGATCACCCAATTTTAGAAATGGCAGATATCAGCTGTCCAATAAACTTCAGTGCCAGTTTCATTGTGTTCATGCATGAGACATCTGCGATACAATAATGTTCCTTTTGCTGCAGAATATCTGTGCTGACATTCCTGATTCATGCATTCAAATCTCTGACGCCTGTTCCTCGTCCCATTTCTTCTGACTGTTATAAAACGGCATATAGGACATTCACAGGCGTTCAGAGAAAGATTCTCGTAATTCGATGTCCGTATTCAGTGACTTTTTCCTATACAAGCTTATAAGTACAAGACTGGAAGAACTGCAGTGGAATTGGTGACAGGGCATTATAAATTCTTGATTAAGCATATCAATCACCTCGTACACAAATGCTGCGGAACACCTCGGTTCTGGATGTTCATCCCAGTGCATACCCGGATAGAATCGGTATTTATTCTTAAAAGAGCAAATATAATAGCCCTATTCAAATCCGAGCACTGCCGCAGAACAGAAAGCCTAGATCATTGGTCAGCGATGCTGAGAACAGGAGTGGCTTATTGATTAAGCCACTCCTGTCTGGTTATTCGATATTCTCGCGACGGAAAGTCCTGATTCAGACTGATGGAATGAAATAAGCCATCCTGCATATAGTGAAATCCATTGCGCTCAATCATCTTTCTGGAATCCACATTATCCTTGAAGCAGCACGCCCATATGATCTTCACTTCATTCTCTTTCCCAAACAGCTGGTTCAATACTGCCTGAATTGCTTCTGACATATATCCCTGATGATGAAAGTCATCATTCAATGCTGCCCCAAGTTCTCGTGTATCACTGCGTCCTTCTTCAGAATCTGGATTAATGCTGATATGACCAATGACCCTGCCTGTAGATTTCAGCTCCAGTGCATGCCGGTGTCCTTCCGCAATCCAGCCGCACAGTGCAGCAGCAGTTTCCTGTTCTGAACAGATTGGCTTCCAGCCTGCATGCGGCCCGACATCCTCCTGGCAGCAGTACGCAAATATATCTTTGACATCCGCATGCCTAAACGGCCGAATGATCAGTCGATCTGCAATCAGATACATCAACGGTTCAGATCCCATTCGTTGAGTCCGGTCTCCGGATTAATTCTGTGATTCAGCGTTCCTTCCAGGGGATCGATGATCAGTTCACCTGTAGCTGAAATCACTGCACTGATCAGATG
>SABF01000258.1 GCA_009929095.1 Erysipelotrichia bacterium | reverse complement strand
CAGCATACCGGCTCCCGCTTCCTTTACCTCTTCAGCAATTTCAATCAGCGGTTCCTTGCCCTCCACAGAGCATGGCCCGGCAATCATGACTATCTTTTCATGACCGCCGACTGGAATGCCGCCAACATCAACAATTGTATCTGCAGGATGAAATGTGCGGTTGGCAAGCTTGTAAGGAGCCTGTACTCTCTGAACATTCTCTACCCATTCGCTGGCCATAATATCCCGTTCATCAAGCTGTGTGGTATCGCCAACTAGACCGAAGACATTGTAATTGTCTCCGTAAATCATGTGAACCTGCAGTCCTATTCTCTCAAAGCCCTGAATCAGTCTGTCTACTTCGAGCTGCGGTGCATTTTTCTTCAGTGTGATAATCATACGATATCTTTCTCTCCTGTCTTTACTATCAATTCCTGAATTGCTTCTTCAATCGTGCTGTTGTTCTCAATCACAATATCTGCATCTGCCTCATAGATTTCACGGCGTTCCAAATACAATTTTCTGATCTGTGCTTCACCGGTGGACAGCGGCCTGCTTTCTGAACCAAAGAGCAGCTCCGGATTCCGATCAATCCAGACAACCAGTCCATTCTCGGAAAGATATCTCATATTCTCTGGATCCTTGATAATGCCGCCGCCTGTAGAGATTGCCAGGGATCCGCCTGTTCTTAAAGATTCAGCCAATTCTGACTCTTCTTTTCTGAAATATGATTCACCCTTTTCTAAGAAGATCTGAGCTATCGGCATTCCCATTTTAGCTGCCAGCAGGTCATCCATCTCTACAAGAGTACGACCGGTCTTCTCTGCAAGCAGTTTTCCAAGAGTAGATTTGCCGGAAGTCGGCATGCCGATCAGCACAATGCTGCGGCGTTCATGATACAGCGTATTCATACATGTTTCCACACATGCCGGATCAAGTTTCTGATTCAGAAACAATTCATCAGCACTGAACGCCTGCCGAACGAGCATCTCGAATCCGCCGCAGGTTCTGATCCCCCGTTTCTCAGCTTCAATCAGCATCCTCGTTCTCAACGGATTGGCAATCAGATCCACTGCTGCTTCCAGTTCCGTAAAGATGCTGAGATCAATTGGCATTGCGTCACAGTTCGGACTCATGCCAACAGGTGTTGCATTAATCAAAATCCGATATTCTCTCTGATGCTCAGTCAGCGTCTCATAAGTGATTCGTCCTTCACCGGCTCGCCGGCTGACAACAACCGGAATACTTCCCATTTCTCGCAATGCCTGTACGACGGCTTTGCTGGCACCGCCGCTTCCGAGCACTGCAGCTTTTTTATTCTTTACCATGATGCTGTTATGTTCCAGCATGGTCCGAAACCCGAGACAGTCTGTATTGTATCCCGTCAGTTTTCCATTCCGATTGACAATACAGTTAACTGCGCCGATTTCTTCCGCTGCCTGATCAAGTCCATCAAGGTATTGAATCACTGCCTGTTTATGAGGGATTGTGACATTGATGCCGCAGAAGTCTCTCTTCTTCATAAACTGCTGAAGATTTTCTTCTGATATCTGAATCTTTTCATATTCAATGCCGGAAAGAAGAGCATGAATCTGCGGCGACCAGCTATGCGCAACGGGATCTCCAATCAGTCCATACTTCATTCAGATTCCCCTCTCAGCCATTCTCTGCCATATCGTTCTGCCAGAAGATCTGCCAGTATCAGGGCACTCATGGCATCCACCACTGCACGTGCTCGGTGGATGATTGCAGGATCATGACGTCCGGTGATTTCAATCTCTGCATTCTGCATGGTTTTGAAGTTGATTGTATTCTGCTTCTGGGAAATAGAAGGCGTTGGCTTGATTGCTGTCCGGTAGACAATTGGCATGCCATTTGAGATTCCGCCATTAATTCCGCCATTGTGATTGGTCACTGTTACTGGTTTGCCGTCATTCATACGGAAGGAGTCATTGGCTTCGCTGCCCTTCATTTCCGCAAATGCAAATCCCGATCCAAATTCAACGCCTTTTACTGCAGGTATGCTGAAGAGCATCTGTGCCATGCGGCTCTCAATGGAATCAAATTCCGGTTCACCAACGCCTGCCTCAAGTCCGATAACTGCTGTTTCCAGTATGCCGCCAAGAGAATCCTGCTGAAGTCTGGCTTCATTAATGGCTTCCATCATCCGTTTCCCCGTGCCTTCATTCAGTACGGCAAATGCGCGGCTGTTCAGCAGCTGGATCTGCGGTTTCAGTTCGGCTTCATTCAGCGGATCATCCTTGATACCATGCAGGGATACGATATGCGAACCGATATAGATATTTCTGTCTTCCAGTGCTTTGCGCAGGATAGCGCCGCAGACTGTCATCGGAGCAGTCAGTCGGCCGGAGAAATGGCCGCCGCCGGATGCGTCCTGATACCCGCGGTATTTTATCTCAGCACTGTAATCCGCATGGCCTGGCCGCGCTAAATACTGGATTGACTCATAATCACTGCTGTGAACATTGGTATTGCGAATAACAATCGCAATCGGTGTTCCTTCGGTATGACCATTTCTGATTCCCGACAGTATTTCCGGAATATCTGCTTCACTGCGGCCGGTTGAGATTGATCCGACAGCCCTGCGCTGCTCAGCACCTGTC
>SABF01000021.1 GCA_009929095.1 Erysipelotrichia bacterium | reverse complement strand
GTTCTATCCCGTTCTTCATAGTAATTCCAAACGCATGGCCTGTAGGAAACAATACTGTCAATGTACCATTAGCCGGTGCACAGATTACAGTCTTATCTGTATCATATGCAAATGCAATGCTGTCACCCATCATTTTCTCTGCAAAGACCGGATCAGAAACTTTTGTTACATCAATCAGTTCTCCGTCTGCCGGTGCGACGATACTGCTGTCATCTGCATCTAATGGTGGAAGCTTTGGTTCATTGTTGCCAAACAAGCCGCTGAACAGTCCCATGTATGAGATCCCTCCTAAACGATATCCCGGTATGTAATCAGTCTGACACTGTGCTCTTTCAGCCACTCTCCAGCATCTGCAGCACACAGCATATCTACTTCCTTCGTTCGATTGACGGTCAGACTGGAATGGTTCAGAAGATACTGGTCAAGCCAGCCTGAATGGCATACAAACACATTCGGCATATCAGTTTTCACGTGATTAATAATACCATTTTTCAGGCATTCCAGAAGGTCATATTCCAGCAGATAGTTTGATATATTCCGCTTCCAGTGCATGCATTGTGTATTGTTTAGGCACTATGCATTCCTGTTATATGCATCAGTTGCCAATGGATTGAAAAAAACGATGACCAGGGTGAGGCTCTGCCAGAAACTTTTAATCCCGTTCTCACAATAATTGCGTTCAGCAGCCTGTCGGTTTAATCCCTCATCCATTATGCGGAAACATTATTACCATGCCATTCTGCAGATATAAAAGCACTGGCCTGCTCAGCGAAGCATCTAGTATTGAACCTGGTGATAGAAGAAATATGATGCTGAAGATTCCCACTTTATTGCAAGTGATTCTGCTCAATTTTCTCTGCTAAAAGAAGCAGCTCAATCCCTTCTGTCTTCAAGAACAGAACTGATGCCCGGTTTCCTATAATTCACCTCTATGCAGTCTGCGGTCTATAGATTCTGATACTGCTTATCATCCGTTGTCTCAATACATCAGTCCACAAATGCATTCTCAGCAAAACAAACCAGATTCTTTAGCAAACCGAACACAGAGGATCGGACTTTTTCAATGGTCAGCATATGCAGTAAACTTTTGTTTCAACATATCAGCGGATGAAATTGGTCCGCAGCTTTGGCTCATATGCAGGAAGTGGCACACCAGCCTTCTTACCCGTTTCGATGCATGCCAGAAGCCACGCCATGTTCTCACCAAGTGTACGCATGGTCTGCAGTCCCTCAGCATCCTGCAGTGCTTCTTCCGGAGTGTTGCCATGAATCTGATTCCAGTACTGGGAAGTAACAACCGGCATATTGCACATCTCAAAATACTTGTTCAGCCGATCATATGCCGCAGATGCCCCGCCTCTTCGGCATGACACAACACTGGCAGACGGTTTATTAGCAAGCCTTCCTGCCGCACTGTAGAACAGACGATCCATAAATGCACAGCTCTGTGAACTTGGTCCGCCATAGTATACCGGCGACCCGATGATGAATCCATCAAAGCTTTCTGCCTGCTCTGCAATTCTGTTTACCATATCCTCTTCAAAGATGCACCTGCCGCTATTGCGGCATTTACCGCAGGCAATGCATCCATGAATGGCAGAGGTCCCCAGCCATACTATCTCTGTCTCTATCCCATGACCATTCAATGTCTTTGCACATTCCTGCAGAGCAATATCTGTACAGCCATGTTCATGCGGGCTGCTATTAATCATCATTACTTTCATTGTGACCTCCATTTGTGTTTTGCTTAATAAACTGAACTCATCAAGGATTATAAATCAGAAATCCTATTTAAAACTTTCTGTAGAATGATAATGCTTTATTGCGGCAATGGTTCGTTTTCACAATAGTTTCCTTTTTGGCGGATTCCGCTGTCGATGAAACCTCAGGTAAGTTCAGAATTCCGATATCATTTGACATATTCATCCACGCCGGATTTCAAGGACTGTCAGAATGACCAGAGTATGGTGATTCGTTATGATCATTCCTCTAATTTCCATGGAACGTCATTTCAATTCAATTGGTGATCATACAGCTGAATGCGATTCTCTCAGATCTTCAGATTCAATCAGTCGTTTTCAAGAAGTTTTGCGCCGTGATTTTCGCACGATTCATATCAGAAATATTCAAATTTTCCAGCAGTCACTTTACCGCAGTAAGAATACGCCTGAAACATACTCTTTATATTGATCGTATTTTCTATGCTCTTGCTGTTATATTGAAACAGCATCAGCGAAACATCGACCGTATCAGTCAGAAGGAATCTAAGGTAATTGAACTGTCTTGCTGGTGTTTCAGTCTTATATCTTCAAAAGATTTGCCAATCTCACAATGAATATCATAATAGCTAAAATGAAGATTCTGATTTGATGATGAGATTAACTAAAGTTTTCCAATCGAATGAGAATTGATCATTTCAATTACTTTCAGAACCAGCCAGCTTTCTGACCGGATAATATATGTAGCTGCTTGAAGTGTTCGGATCAGTAAAATCATATGCCGCTCCTACCATCACAAGACCGTGGTGCTTCAGGTAGTCCAGGCCTGCCTGGAATGGATATGAATCTTCACATCTGATGCAGATATACTCTGCACCTGGAACTGTCCATTTCACCCATCCCTGTTTCTCCGCATCTTCTCTGCATTCCACGCCGGCAAGATACAGACCTTTTGTGAAATTCTCTTCCCATGGTTTGTAACTGCGGGAGAGATCACTCATGATACCCCAGAAACCAGCTGGCTTTCCTTCAGTCTTGACAGCGAACTCTTCCAATTCATCAAAGTGATTATCTACATCCTTCCACAGAGACCTGACAATGTCTTTGCCTTCCTCTGTGGATCCTTCTTTACCAAGCACATAAAACTTCGGCTTAATAATTATTTCAACATCCATATGACTCCTCCAAGATAATTTCATTTTATGACATCTTCGTAATTTCAGGCCATTTGTTCACACTTTATCCAGCACGATTTATGCTATATTTTCTTAATCCATTTCCCGGAGATAATCCGTGCTGAGCCGACAGCTGACTTGATAATCCAGTCAGCCTTCAATGAAATAATTACGATGAAAGCGCTACTATGCCGAACCAATCCGGCATAGTATCCAAGCGGAACGGACACAAGCCATAAGAACATTGCATCAATTGCCAGGCAGAACTTTGTGTCTCCACCGCCACGAAGCACGCCCTTAGTAATTGTTGACTGCATTGCCTGAAAAACAATCATAATACAGATGGCCTCAAGCATCTCCAGCGATAGATCATATGTTTCTTTTGTGACATTATAGAACGATATGACATACGGTCCAACGAGTCTCATGATTCCAGCTGATACGATTCCAAGAATAATTGACAGCACAAGCAGTGTGATAGCTTCGCAATATGCCTGTTTATGATTCCCTTCACCGATTCTGTTTCCAATCATCGTATGACTTGCCATGCCCATGCCCGATGTGAATACTGTGCAGAATCGCTGAATCACCAAGATGATTGCATTTGCTGCAACAAAAGCAGTACCCATATGTCCGATGATGATTGATACTGCAGAATTGCCAAATCCAAGCAGAGAATCACTTGCAATGACAGGCAGACAATATTTGAAGTATTTCGATGAGATGCTACTGCAGTTTGTAAATATATTCGTTAGTTTGAATCTAACCTTCTTTTCAATTTTGAAAAAGTAAATGCCCACCGCAAGAGTTTCTACCACACGGGCTATGACTGTTCCAAGCGCGGCACCGGCAATCTTCATTTCCGGAGCACCAAGGTTACCGAAGATAAATACCCAGTTAAAAAAAATGTTCACAAAGAATCCCACAAAACTTGCATATAGCGGGATTCTGACATTTTCAATTGATCGCAGGACTTGAGTGAGAGTCAATGAAATTCCCATCAGAATAAATGTAGGGATACTCCAATAAAAATACAATGTTCCTGCTTGAATTACTTCTGCTTCATTCGTATAGATTGTCATGATCTCAGGAGCAAAGAAAATTACAAAAATAGTGAACACTGATGATATGACTGTCACAAAGCGAAACATGATTGATACAGCTTTTTTTAAATTATCAATTTCTTTTGATCCCCAGTACTGAGCTGTCAGCACCGCTGTTCCACATCCCATTCCCATACAGAGAATCTGGAAGATGTTGATAAAATCGTTGGCTAGAGATGATCCAGCAAGCTGAACTTCCCCATATGATCCAAGCATAATTGTATCCATTAAGTTCACACCGATGGTGATAACATTCTGAAGAATGATTGGCAGGGCAATGCGAAACAACTTTCGATAAAAACCGACATCTAGAGATATTATTTCAGTTCTCATTGTATGCCCCTTTCATCTCTTACAAGTTATCAGGTTGACCAATCGGATAATAGTCAATAATTATGAATGATAAGAATTATGCCCAGCATAACCAAATAACAGCGTATCCACTCAGAACTGCTACCAGCGTAAATGGAATGCCTATCTTCATGAAATCAGAAGTTTTCGTTTCATAACCTGCTTTGTTTAGAATTCCTATTCCGGCAATATTGGCGGATGCGCCTACTGGTGTAAGATTTCCACCTAGTGTAGCACCTATCAAAAGACCATAATAGAACAGATACGGCTGAACACCCATCAATGCAGCAATGCCCTGCACAACTGGCAGCATCGTTGCAACATATGGAATATTATCAATAAATGCCGACAGGATCACTGACACAAACACAATCATTGTATACATAAGGAATTTGTCTGTACCGCCGAAGTTTACAAACATCTTGGCTATTGCATCTATGACACCAGCTTCGGTAATTCCGCCAATGACGATAAACAGGCCACAGAGCAGAAGCAATGTCTGAAAATCAAGTGATTTCAGAACATCATACACAACAGCAGTACTGTGCGTTCTAATCCTTTCATACAATGTTCCACCAATCGCAAATATCATACAGATGAAGCCATTAGTAAGTTCCGGTTTATTTTCAAATTGCGAAGCAATGATCAAAGCCAGGACTACACCTATCATCAGTAATGTCGGCATGCAATCCGTCACAACCGTCGTAACAGCCGAATCAACTTTGTCTTTCTCCTTACGAAAGAGAAATAGCAAAACCGGAATTGTCATCAATGCACCAATTTCGACCGCTACGGCAATTCCCGGTTTTCCAAAAAACCAGAAGAAGTCATTAAAACTCATGTTTGCATAAGTGCCTAGAAGAATAGATGTAGTGTCCCCAACAAGAGTTGCAGCACCTTGAAGGTTGGAGGAAACAGCTATTGAGATAATTACAGGAACCGGATTTGTATCAAGTTGTTTAGCCACCGCCAGTCCGATCGGTGCAACCATCAGAACTGTTGCAACATTATCCACAAATGCTGACACTATACCGGAAAATAAAGACAGTGCAATGACAGCCCACTTAACATTTGGAACAATCTTGAGAAGTCCGTCAGCCATACGTGCCGGCATTCTGCTTTCGATAAACAGTTCCACGATTCCCATGGTACCCGCCAGCATCATAATGACATTCCAATTGATGGCACTCAGCACTTTCTGAATCGGCAGAATCCCAAACGCAAGAAATACCGCGGCTGCGATCAATGCAACCATCCACCGTTTCTCCGAATCAATCTTCAATAGAAATATATACATGATAACGAACAATATTAAAGCCACTGTCATCTGAGACATTTCTTTTCTCCCGAAATTTCAAACCTGCTTACTATGCTTAATACACTTCTGTTTCTCCTGATGTCGGATTATACGTGCTCTGGCCTCTGACCTTGCCTATCACGTCTTCCTCACTCAGCGAAACCCATTTCACACTTTTTCGAGTCTGATAGGCATAAGCGATGTGAAGCATGCCTTTACTGTCCTGCATGATATAAGGATATTCGTACTGCCTGTTGCTTCCGCGATTTTCTTCTCCGACATATCCTTCACCGCATTCAATATTGCGGATCAACGGAAATGTCTTTCCATCGTCTTCAGACAGTGCAATTGTTACCGGACAGCGCAGCCCTGGCCATGCCCCTTTAGCTGTATAGGACTTCGGTGCACATGAATGGTTATAGGCAATACAGATTCTTCCGCTCTTCAGTTTGATTGCTGATATTGAAGAATTGTTGTTTGGAAGCACTGTTGGCTGAGGGACTGTCCAGTTGAAACCATAATCATATGAATCACTGCTATAAATCCAATCTGCTTCTCTTGAGCGCATAAAGGCAATCAGATGCCCGTTCTTCAATTCAATAATGTTGGCATGAACTCGCCCGTTTGAGCATGGCATATCTACTTTATACCATGTCTTTCCTTCATCATCAGAAATTCTAAATGCGGTTGGATCGCCGGAAAGTCCAACAGCGGAATCTGTGCATATCCAGTTACCATAGATCCATCTTCCGTTTGATAATATCTGAATCGGCTGACGAGAGAAAGTCCCTTCTTCACTGAACACTGTTTCAGCTGGCCCCCATGTATTTCCATCATCAGTACTGATTTGCCTCTTTACAACTGCTGTAAACTGCATATTGTCCTTACCCGGCTGTCGTCCAAGCTGAGAAGTATACATGCACCAGATTTCTCCATTCGGCGCAAGAAACAGCGACGGATTCTGATCTGAAAATTGATCTTCGTTGGTTATGTTAATTGGTTCTTCCCATTTGCTTTGACCTTTTGGAAGACGAGATACCACTACATTGATATCACTGCCACCTTCATAAGTTCCAGCAAACCAACAGCAGAGCATTGTCCCATTATTCGTTTCAAGAAGAGCTGGCGCATGCGCAGTCGGCCAAGGACCACTCGGTATCTGTGCTTCCAGATATCCCATTTGTGAATCGTGATAAATCTGTCCATCATTCGTCAAAGCGGACAGTTCCATAATGCTCATTTCTATATTCCTCCTGTTTTCATCTGCTGTGTTTCAATGTGCCATTGGAATTCCTTGAATAATGCCTGATGAATTCCCATGCTATTTCGATTTCTCTTAAATCCACTGCATGCGGCATTCTCTTTGCCACAAGAAACTGATATAGAGGCAGATGCTCTTCATCCTTGCTATACCAGATGTGATGAATGAATCTCTGGTCTGCGCAGTCATAGTAAGTTTCATCAGAACTAAGCCCTGTTTCATTATGAGAGTTTGCTGTAAATGGCACCGTGGAAATATTGTTATATGCCTTCCAGTAGTCAATCGTTTGCATCCATGGATTGTCCGATGAATCAACTGGCCATTTATGCTTGCCAAGACTGTCAAGTACTCCGCTGCATTGAATTAACGGCATTCTCCAGTCATACAAGTTCTTTTTTTCATCTGCGAGAATATGTGTAGCACTGACTTTTTCATATTCCTCTTTCGTACAGGATTTCTCCGAGTTCACGTTCAGATCTTGAAATGTCGAAATCATATTTCTAAAGTAGCCAAAGTTCTGAGCATTGAATGCCGCACCGCCCGCAAATATTTCCGGATAAGCGCAGCATAAGGCATTGGTCATCATTGATCCCATAGAGAATCCGGAAACATAGATACGAGATTCATCAATTGGATGCACGGCTTTCATATGTTCAATCAATGCCATGACAAACTGAAAGTCACTTGGTTCATTTTTATCATCCCACACATTCCAGCATTTTTTTGTTGATGCTTTTGGATATACTATAATGAAATCATCACGAGCAGCGATCTGATGCCATCCTGATTGTTCAGCACCATACAGCGGAATACAATTGCCGCCATGAAAGTAAAACAGAAGCGGTACTTTATCATTAGTTCCACGAAGACTTTCCGGAATGTATTCATACCATGTATGTTCAAAATTCTGATTCACACCAAGACTAGAATCTTTTACGTGTGCAGTAAATCCCGCTTCGCTGAAATTCGTACGGCACTGATAAGTTCCATACGTATCGTTTCTCCATCTCCTGGCTTCAGAGAACATCTGATCCCAGGCATTTCTTACTTCCTGAGCTGAGAGTTTATGTTCTGTCGCAAAGAATTTTATGTTTTTATTTACCGTGTTCCAATATTCATTTCCCTCTGTGTCATAAGGGACATTTACTGATTTCAGATAACTGACAAATTCCCGATTGCCTTCATATACCCAAGCAGTCTGTGGCTGATGCAATCCAGACGGCATGTGATAATCATCTGGAAACGCACCAATCATTTCTGCCGAGCAGTCAATTGGCTTCTTTGCAGACAGTGAAGCCAACAGGGCACTAGATGCCGGCGATGTCCCCAGATAGAAGATCATGCCATTGAAACCTGCCACGCCACCTTTCGATTTTGGCAATGTTGCAAAGCACCGGACCAAGAATGCAAGATCATCATCTTTGTCCCTATCTTCATGGTAGTTCCAACCACCGGACTGTGAATTGGGAAATAGAAGAACGAAATGTTTTTCTTCTGCTAATTCATCCAACTGCAGTTCTCTCATTATCGTTTCAGCGGATTCCTGATTAACGCCATCTCGCAGCACCATCAAAACCTGACACTGCTTGGCATCTGGACAGCCCGATTTTGGAACATACGAATACATGCTTCTATCCTGACCACAATCCGTATAGACCGAATTCTCAGCTGTCACGAACTGATTATCAGTACCCTTTACAGTCTCTAGGATCAGTGTTCCGCCATACGGAGAATACTTTTCAATTTCTTCCAAATGATCGAGCATGTTTTATTTCCTCAATAATGATCCGTCAGAATTGCGCACAAAATTCTTGACCAGATTCCAGCCCAGTTCAATTTCTTTTAAATCTACAGCGTGCGGCATTCTTGCGGCAGTAATGAAATGATATAGTATTTCACCATCTCTGTTCTGCCAGCTTTGATGCAGGAAACGTTCATCCTCGATACTATTGAAATCAGCTTTTAACCCAGATATGCTTCCTGCAGAGAACATATTCTCTGATACAGGAATGTCATTGAACTGCTTCCAATATTGAATCGTTCCAATCCACATTCCATCATCCAGATTTTGAAGCGGAAACAGACGCTTTGGCCTAAAGCCAACGCCATCCAACTGACCGGCAAACTGAACAAATGGCATGTGCCAGTTATACGTTGCTTTTTTTTGATCCGCCAGAACCTTAGTTGGAGATTCCGTCATTCCGTTAGGAATTATGTTCTGAGTAACTGTATCCGGTCTAAACATCTTCAGCCCTGCGACTGATTCATCTAGTGTCAAAAGATATCCCTGATCTGGACCGTTGCAGGCAACTGCGCCGGCGAATTTTTCCGGATAAGACTGCGCCAGTGCATTAGTGAACATGGAACCCATGGAAAACCCTGAAATATATATTCTCGATTCATCAATCGGGTGAACCGTCTTCATGTGATCAATCAGTGCCATAACAAAATCAACATCAGAAGGTATTCTCCTGTCGTCCCACACATTCCATCGTTCTTCAATTGCCGGGTGCGGGAATACAGCAATAAGCCCATCTCTGTCAGCTATATCTGCCCAGCCGCTCTGCTCAGCACCATACAATGAATTACAGTTAATGCCATGGAAGTAAAGCACCAACGGAACCTTTTCATCTGTTCCTCGTAAAGCTTCAGGAATGTACTCATACCAAGTATGTGAATGATCAGTCCCAGGAAGAGTTTCCTCCACATGTGCAAAGTAGCCTTTCTCAGTAAAATTGATTCTTGGCTGATAAGTGCCATTCGTATCATTTCGCCATCTTCTTGTCTCTGAGAACATTCTATCCCAGCAGTCTTTCATGGTGCTCTTATTCAAGCCATCATTTTTCAGCCAATATCTGACGTTCCGATTTGCACAATTTTCAAAACACCCGTCAACTTCTTCTGCCGGTGAATTTACTGAGTTCAGCCACTCAGCAGCTAACAGATTGGTTTCATATACCCATGCAGTCTGTTCAGCATATTTTCCCTCTGGAAGTCTGAAATTCTCCGGGAAATCGCCAATCATAATTGCCGCTGCGTCCATTGGCTTACGAACAGCCAAAACAGCAGCCATTGCAGATGATGTTTCCGACGTTCCAACCTGAAATATCATCCCGTTGAAGCCAGCTACTTTTCCTTTTGATTTAGGCAATGCCGCAAAACATCTTACAAGAAACTGGACATCGCTATCCTTGTGTTCATCTTCCTGATAATTCCAACCATCGTGAAGCGGATTTGGAAACAGGAGAATAAAATGATTCTCTTCAGCCAGGACATCCAACCCAAGAATTCTCATTAGTGATTCTGCTGATTCCTGCGTATCAGAGTCACGCAGAACCATCAGCACCTGACATTGCTTAGCATGCGGGCATCCAGACTTTGGAATATAGGAGAACATGTTTCGATCAGTCCCAATAGCAGTATCAACGTTATTCTCAGGAGCGATCGCACCAGATGTTACGCCTTTTACTTCTTCCAGCATCAGCTGACCGCCAAAAGGTGAATATTTAATAATTTCATTCATTGTGTCATGCATAATGATTTCTCCTTATTTGATTTCTTCAATTTTTTTGCGTTTTGCATTTCTTTTGAATCGCTTCATGAATTCCCAGGCCGCACGTGACTCGTCCCAGATTGCTCCATGCGGCATATTCTTCATAACTGTCAGCACTGTTTTTACACTGCCCTGAGAATCACTAAACGCTCTGGAATGAAAACGATCACCATCTGAATATCCATTTCCTTCTGTATAAAAGTTCTTACCGTTTCTTATCGTCTCATTTTTCCTGTCGCAGCCGTTGATCTTAAGCATCATGTCCAGTTCATCTTCACGATCTGCAGATGCCTTGCTGTCATTGTCACCGACTGCAATCCAGATCGGCATATCGTAGCCACTATTTAAAAACTGTGGCTCATAGTAACTAGATCCCGGCATGATTTCCAGGCATGCCGCAATTCCTGGTGCATTCCATGGTGAAGCAGCCGCAAACAGCCATGGCTCTGCTGACAGCATCTGATTGGTAAATATCGCGCCATTAGAGAATCCTGTAATATAGACCCTGGAACGATCTGCATGGTACTTTTCTGTCACTGCATCAATAATCATTCCAAGGCAATCTCTATCGCGTTCGATAAACCATGAATTGAATGGACTGTCCGGAAGTACGGTGATGAACTCTTTTGTTTCATCTGCGAGTGATTCCCAACCGTTTTTTTCCGCAAACACCCAAGCCGGTTCACCTCTTCCATGAAGAGACAGAACAATTGCCAGATTATGTGTATCTGCTGTACCCTGAGGTAAATACACTGCATATGGATATTCATTTTTTCCAGTACTGACCGAATAATGTGCATACTTATCTGTCCGATAAAAGTCTTCTTTTCCAGTTCGATATCTCAGTTGTCCATCAGGACAGTTTTTCCAGCGGATCACATGATTAAAGAACGTATGCATGCATACCTGTGCAATCTTCTTCTCATAGGTGCAGGGTTCAATGGTCACTCTTATTTCTTCTGCAGGACGTTCAGAATTTACATAGGTATATGTTTCAATTCCATCAAAGCGGACTTTCTTTGAATTTTTAATTTGATTGCATGCACAGAAATACTCGAGCGCCTTACTGTCCTCAGTATCTGTAAACATCCATAATGCAGATGGAATGTCACATTTGCGCATTCGATAATCTACAGATGGGTTCTTTACCAGCCAGTGATCTGATATTTCTTTCGCCGGGATAAAGTTGTGTGCTGTTCCACCAACAAGTAATGTGCCAGCGAATACATTGGGATGAGACACCAGTACATTGCCAGCATAGTCTGCTCCTTCTTTGTAGCCAACCATATAAATCAGAGTTTCCCAAGTCCAGACAATTCCATCTCTGCCAGGTGTAGAAACACCGCCTACAGCTCTGAATGAGTTTCGACTGGCATCGTAGATTTCCAAGATCAATTCACAACTCTCCTCACTCCAATCCTTGGAAATCGGTGCTATCAGTAAAGCGCCATCATCCTCTGCAATTTGCTTCCAGCCAGAAATTTCAGTAAACTGCTCTATCAATTCTCTGCTGATGGCGAACTTAGAAGGAACACATAGGAAGATCGTTTTTACTGGATCCCAGTTTGCTTTCGTCGAAAGCATTGACCAAAATATATGCTCTGACATTGTTTTCCCTCTTTTCTTGTTCCAAAAAACACCTGTTTTCAGATCTGTTCAAGACATCTGTTCATTATTTTCTGGTTTTGTCAGCTGCCATTCTAAGTGCATAATCAATTGCATTGACCAGGCTGAGTTCGCTTGCTGTTCCCTTGCCTGCCAGACCAAACGCTGTGCCATGATCAACTGAAGTCCTAATAATTGGCAAGCCCAGTGTGATATTGATTCCCTCAACTGCCTTCCACTGCTGTTTATTACGGTCATACACAAATCCGATCGTCTTGGTAGGAATGTGTCCTTGGTCGTGATACATGCATACCACCATGTCATACCAGCCGCCAAGCATTTCTGAGAATACGGAATCTGCCGGCATTGGTCCGACAGCATTGATACCTTCTGCTTTTGCTGCTTCGATTGCCGGAATAATCTCATCAATTTCTTCAGTGCCAAACAAGCCATGTTCTCCTGCGTGCGGATTAAGACCTGCTACAGCAATCTTCGGCTGATCTATGCCAAGATCACGGCATGCTTTATAACCAAGCTCAATAACTTCCAGTACTCTGTCTTTTTTAATACGATCGCATGCCTCACGCATGGAACAGTGCGTTGTGACATGAACAACTCTGAAGTCATGGTGAGCAAGCATCATTGTGTATTTTTTTGTGTGTGTATACTGCGCATAAATCTCAGTATGTCCATCAAAGTGCAAACCTTGTGGTTTCAAGGCCATATTCATCGCTTCTTTGTTCAATGCATTAGTCACTGTGGCATCTATTTCCTTTGCCATAGCCAGTTCAATGACTTTCTTTACAGACTGGAATGCTGCATTGCCGCCTTCCACACTCACTTCACCAAGTTTGAAAGTATTTACATCTTTGATCAGATCCAGGTGATAAACATCGATTGTCCCTGCCTGGAATTTTGCATCCTTGATTGAAGACACTGGGTTGATCACAATCTCAGGATGATTCACAAACCGTTTTGCCTGCTCAATCATCTTTGCATCACCAACCACAATTGGCCGACAGCGTTCATACAGAGATGGATCACTTAATGCTTTCACAGTAATCTCAGGACCATTTCCAGCCGGATCACCCATGGTGATACCAACAATCGGCAGTGTTGACATAATTCAATCCATTCCTTTCTCTTTGTTATCTTGAATAACCTGAGTGAGTGCTTTATATCCATCTTCTGACAGACCGTTGAAAGGCGCACGGCAGTCACCCACCGGGTAACCCAGAAGGTTTACTGCTTTCTTTACGATCGTATTTGGATTTCCATATTTAAACACAGCCCTGAATGAAGCAATGCTATTCTGCGCATCTCTTGCTTCATCGATTCTGTTTTCCCTAAACAGATCATATATAGAAGACAAAACATGCGGGTAAACGTTGGCGCATCCGGCAATCGCACCGGCTCCACCATTAATCAATGCATCAAGAATGAGAC
>SABF01000257.1 GCA_009929095.1 Erysipelotrichia bacterium | reverse complement strand
GATGTACGCTAAGGACATTTCCAAGAAGATCCGCAGCACTATGAAATCGTTGCAGGCACAGGGAAAGTTCATTGGCAGTCAGCCGCCCTATGGCTACATGCGAAATCCGGAAGACAAATATGCGCTTCTGGTGGATCCAGAGACGGCTCCCGTGGTAAGGGAGATGTTTCAGAAAATCTTGGACGGGTACACAGTTCACAACATCACCTTGCAGTTCAATGAACGTGGCATTCCTTCTCCGGGACGCTATAAGTATGACAAAGGATTGGTCAAGAATGCAAAGTTCCGCGACTCTGTATGGTTCTTCCCTACACTACGCCGAATGCTTTCTGACCCGATATACCTTGGCTGGATCCAGAATGGAAAGTATGAATCGCATTTCCAAAAGGGAGGAAACAAGTGCGTGAAAGTCCCCAAAGAGGACTGGATCATCATCAAAGGCGTTCATGAGCCTATCATTGACGAAGAGACTTTCAATGCGGTTCAGGAGATTTTGACTGTTAAGCAAACAGAAGGTGCCAATATAGGAAGATATGACTCTAAGGGAAATCAGGAAAGCATCTTGAGAGGAAAGCTGCGCTGCGGTGAGTGCGGGAAATCCATGGCTATTCGCAAGAAGAAAAACCACGGCATAGTACAGTATTGGTACATCTGCCCGATGCATGAGCATTACAATTCCAGCTATTGCACGAAAAAGAGCATCAAGAAAGAGCAGATGGAACAGCTGGTTTTCACCTTGATTAAGAAGCAAATGCAGCTCTATGTTGATGCAAGACTGCTGATAGTTGACCTAAATCGTCACGCTTCCAGCCGAGGCAAGTATGAAATTTATCAGGAGCAAATTAAGAATACGGAGAAGCAAATTGCTCACTATGCTCAAATGAAAGCATCTCTGTACCAAGACTATTCCGAAGGCCTGCTGACAGAAGCCGATTACATCACTGTTGGTCAGGACTATGCCAGAAAAATGGATGACCTGAAAATCTTCATTGCAAGTCTTTCACGAGATGCGCTCAAATACGCACCGGAATATACCGGCAGTGAAAAATGGGCAAAGCGAGTGGAAGAATTTCAGCAGCAGGAGCAGCTCAGTCGTGAAATGGTTGAGGCCTTTATTGATGTGATAACAGTCTATGAAGATGGTCGCACAGAGGTTGCGTTCCGGAACATGGATGAACTGGAGGCAGTCCTTTATCAAGCCTCCGAGAGACGGAAGGAGGACATGAGATATGCAGTCTAAAACAGTCGCAATGTATATCCGTCTTTCTGCCGAAGATGGTGATTTGAGTGAAAACGCTTCAAAGGTCGAGAGCAATAGTGTATCTAACCAGAGGCTTCTTCTATCTGATTACCTTGGAGCAAGACCGGAATTCCAGCAGTATCAGATTTTGGAGTTTTGCGATGATGGTCATACCGGCACGAACTTTGATCGTCCAGCTTTTCAGGAAATGATGGCAATGGTCAAGATGAAACAGGTAAACTGCATCATCGTCAAGGACTTGTCTCGTTTTGGCCGTGATTATTTGGATGTGAGCAGCTATCTGGAATTGATCCTTCCCCTTTTTGGGACGCGCTTCGTTTCCGTCAACGATTCCTTTGACAGCAATGATTATATTGGGACAACCGGAGGCATGGAGCTTGCATTCCACAACTTGATTAACAGCATGTACAGTAAAGACCTGTCAGGTAAGGTGAAGTCGGCCAGAAAAACAAGGGAGCGGCGCGGGGAATATCTCGGCGGTCATCCGTTCTACGGCTATTTGAAAGATCCGGCTGACAGTCATCACCTGATTGTGGATGAATCTGTGAGAGAAGTAGTACAGCAAATATTTCAGCTGTCTATTGATGGAATGTCCACCATGGCTATTGCAAAACTGCTGAATGAGGATAACATCCTTTGTCCGGTGGAACACAAAAAGGCCAAGGGTATCAGATACAGTAAGCCCTTGGCAGAGGAAAAAGCACTTTGGACATCCTGTACGGTTAGAAAAATCATCAAGGACATGCGTTACACTGGCAAGATGGTTTCCAATGTGAGAAGGTCTGCGTTTGTCGGGAAAGGCATTATGGTCAATAACGCACAGGAAGACTGGATCATCGTAGATAATACGCATGAAGCCATTGTTTCCATGGATGTTTTTCAGGAAGCCAATGATGCCCTGTCATCGAGAGTGAGAACAATCAACAGCAATACCTGCTGGAAGAAATCGGGCAATCTTTTTGTTTGTGGTTACTGTGGCCGAAAGCTACAGAAATCAAATGGGAAAGACATTTATCTGTATTGCATGAAATCACGATATAGTGAAGGCGAAGATTGCAGCCACATTCATGCAGATATTCAGGTGGTACAGCAAGCCGTTCTACAGGCGATCAAGACCATGGGAAGAGTGCTTACCAATGGCGCAGTAATTGTCAAACAAAAACAGCAGGCTGACGTTCAGGCTGTGGAGAGAGAGCTTGTAGCAATCCTCCAGAAGCAACAGATCAATATCTCGCTCGCATGTGTCGGGTATGCCGATTTTCGGAGATATAAGATTCTTCCCTGTTTTCGCCACAGTCATAACCATCCCTGGAGTCGTAAAGCGCAAAACTTATTGAGTCTTATCATAAGATAAGCGAATACCTTTCTGC
>SABF01000020.1 GCA_009929095.1 Erysipelotrichia bacterium | reverse complement strand
GGACACTGTTGTTTTAGATACTCCTGCCAGTTTTGCAATATCGTTGATTGTAATTTTCTTTTTCATTGCTCTTCCCCACCGTTTTCTAAACTGGTTTGCAAGTAAAACATACATCCTGCATTCAAGCTTGTCAAATGCCCGGTTAAGTTTAACCGCACATTCATTATAGTGCAGTTTACTAGTGCAATCAGAAATTTATTTGACAATCTTTGATGGTGAGCATAAAGTAAAAGTGAACCGGTAAACATACCGAAGGGAGAACTCATGTCTGAACAGGATGTTAGTAAACGGCTTCATGGCATTGGCATTATTCCTGCTATAGCCATCAATCATGTCGAAGATGCCGCACCGCTTGCAAAAGCACTGTGCAATGGCGGTCTTCCAGCTGCCGAAATCACTTTCCGCACCGCAGCCGCCCATGATGCAATGGTTGAAATGAAAAAGGCTCAGCCGAATCTGCTGATTGGTGCAGGTACAGTTTTAACCAGAGAACAAGTTGATTCCGCCATTGATGCTGGCGCTGAATTCATTGTTTCACCCGGGCTCAATCCCGCGATCGTAAAATATGTACAGTCAAAGGGTCTGCTGATGATCCCCGGAACTGCCAGCGCAAGTGAAATAGAACAGGCTCTGGACCTCGGTATTGATATTGTTAAGTTTTTTCCGGCTGAACCATTAGGCGGGATCAAAATGATCAAGGCACTCTGCGGACCATATAAAGACATCAGATTTCTTCCAACTGGCGGAGTGAACGAAAGCAATATGAATGAGTATCTTGCCAGCCCAAAAATATTTGCAGTCGGAGGAACCTGGATGGTCAAACCCGACATGATTGACGCCCGGCAGTTTTCTGAGATTGAAAATATGACTCATGAAGCGGTTCTCAGAATGCTCGGACTCAGGGTCAAACATGTTGGCATCAATGTCTCGGATAACGAGACAGAGGAGATTGCCAATCAGTTTGCCAGCATCATGCTAGGCAAAGTCAGAAAGACTTCTAAAGGCTATTTTGGCAGTGAGCTTGCAGAGATCATGAAAGAAAGCAACTGGAAAGGCACCAAAGGACACATCGCTATCGGTGTCAACTCTGTTGAGCGGGCAATGGCATACTATCGAGTGCTCGGCTATGAATTTGATGAGTCAACAATTTCCTATGATGTCAGCGGAGATGCGCAATTTGCATATTTCAAAAAGGAAATTGCCGGCTTTGCCATTCATCTGGTCAACTTCTGAGAAGGAGAATATTAATTATGCCCAGAGTTGTTACTTTTGGAGAAATCATGCTGAGACTGAGCCCCAAAGGCGTCAGTCGATTTGTCCAGGCTGATCAGTTTGATATCATCTATGGCGGCGGTGAAGCTAATGTTGCAGTATCCTGCTCTAACTATGGTGATGAGTCCTGCTTTGTTACAAAGCTACCAGATCACGAGATTGGCCAGGCCGCGATCAATGCTCTGCGAAAATATGGTGTTGAAACCGGTTCAATTGCAAGAGGCGGAAATCGAATCGGAATTTACTACTGTGAAAACGGATCCGACATGCGGCCTTCCAAAGTTATTTATGACCGAACCGGCAGTTCTATTGCTGAAGCTGAACCGGAAGACTTTGACTTTGATGCCATTATGAAAGATGCCGACTGGTTTCACTGGACCGGCATCACACCGGCGATCTCCGACAAGGCTGCCGAACTAGTAAAGCTTGCCTGTCAGGCAGCCAGAAGAAACAATGTCATTGTCTCGTGTGATCTGAACTACCGCAAAAAACTTTGGACACCTGAAAAGGCACAGATGATCATGCGGCCGCTGATGGAATATACAGATGTATGCATATCAAATGAAGAAGATGCGGAGAAATGCCTTGGTTTCAAACCGGATGCCGATATTGAGAAAGGGAATACCACAGCTGACGGATACTACACTATTTTCAAAGAAATGAAAGAAATGTTCCGGTTCAAGCTGATTGCCTCAACCTTAAGAGAGTCTCACACAGCTTCCCGCAACGGATGGAAAGCACTTGTCTATGACGGAAACGAGTTCTATGAATCCAGGCACTATGATATTGATCCAATTACTGACAGAGTTGGCGGCGGCGATTCATTCGCTGCCGGTCTGATTCACGGAATGCTGAAATGGAATGACCCGAAGCAGGCTCTGGAATTTGCCGTTGCTGCATCTGCACTTAAGCATACTATTCCCGGAGACTTCAACGCTGTAAGTGAGAAAGAAGTTCTCACTCTTGCGGAAGGTTCTGCCAATGGCAGAGTACAGAGATAAAGAAAGAAAACAGGAGAAAGAAAACTATGTTTGATCAAAAGGATTTTCGCCTTGATGGCAAAGTAGCACTCGTTACCGGCGCCAGCTATGGCATTGGATTTGGCATCGCATCTGCATTCGCAAATTCCGGTGCCATCATCTGCTTCAACGATCGCACTCCAGAGATGGTTGAGAAAGGCATTTCAGCCTATAAAGATCTTGGCATTGCAGCACACGGATACCTGTGCGACGTCACTGATGAAAACGCAGTCATCGAAATGGTGCATAGAATTGAGAAAGAAGTCGGCACCATTGATATCCTTGTCAATAATGCCGGAATAATCAAACGCGTTCCGATGTGCGATATGCGTGTGGAAGACTTTCGAGCTGTCATCGATGTTGATTTGAATGCACCTTTTATCGTATCCAAGGCTGTCATTCCAGGAATGATTGAAAAGGGACATGGCAAGATCATTAACATTTGCTCAATGATGTCAGAACTTGGCCGTGAAACAGTATCTGCTTACGCAGCCGCCAAGGGCGGATTGAAAATGCTCACAAGAAACATCTGTTCTGAATACGGCTGTGCCAATATTCAGTGCAATGGCATTGGTCCCGGCTACATTGCCACTCCGCAGACTGCCCCGCTGCGCGAAAAGCAGTCAGATGGATCCCGGCATCCTTTTGATCAGTTCATTGTTTCCAAAACACCGGCTGGCAGATGGGGAGATCCTGAAGATCTGCAGGGTCCGGCAGTATTCCTCGCTTCCAATGCTTCTAATTTTGTCAATGGACATATTCTATATGTAGACGGCGGTATCTTGGCATACATTGGCCGACAGCCGGAATAATCAGCTCTTTCTATGACCGCCCGTTTTCCAGTTTGGAAGACGGGCAGTTTGTTTTATAATGAGACTGTAGAAAAAGGAGAATATCACATAATATGACTAAAGCATTGTTTGGCAGGACTTCAGACGGCAGATCTGTGGATATCTATACCATTGAGAACGAACACCTGATCATGAAAGTAATCAGTTACGGAGCTGTTCTGCAATCCTTTATTCAAAAGGATACCGGAATTGATGTATCCGAAGGGTTTGACAGCGTGGCTGGCTATGAGGAACATGATGCTCATATCGGGGCTATGATTGGCAGATGCGCCAATCGTATTGAACATGCCTGCTTCCAGCTAAATGGCATTGAGTATCATGTGGATGACAATAAGGGTGATCTTTCCCTGCATGGCGGCAGTGTCGGACTGGATAGACGAGTCTTCTCAGCGGAGGAAAAAGGCAATCAGGTTATCTTCACTGATCTGATTCCGGATGGTGATGAAGGATACCCTGGAAATCTGTCCATCAAAATCACCTACACACTGATGGAAGACCGAATCGATATTCTTACGGAAGCAACTACTGACAAGGATACACTGCTTGGCATTACCAACCATTCCTACTTTAATCTGGATGATAATGATTCAGTACTGGAAGATGATCTGATCATCTATGCAGATACATATGCTCACGCCAACGAAAGAGGCACTTCTCTTCCACATCCTGTAACCGTAAAAGGAACTCCGTTTGACTTTACCACCTTTAAGAAAATTGGCAGGGACATTGAGGCAGATGACGAACAGCTCATAATGGCACGCGGCTATGACCATCACTTTCCAATACCAGGAACCGGGCTCAGAGATTTCTGTGAATGCCGCGGGCAGAATGTCAAACTGATTACCAGATCAGATCTGCCTGGCATGCATCTATATACAAGCAACTATCTTGATGGACTCATTGGCAAGAATGGCCGCAGTTACCCTGCAAGAAGCGCAGTTTGCTTTGAACCGGAATTCTTCCCCAACGGCATCAATTATGAGAGTGTTGAACCAAAACCGATTCTGAGAGTCAATGAAACTGCTCATCAGGAAATTCAGTACATCCTTCAAAAGATATAAGTCATATAAAAAACTGCGAATGAAGATGACACAGATCCTCAGACGCAGTTTTTCTTTATGCTTTCGGTGTTCTGACGTATGCACGAATCACACCGATTCGGCTGTGATCCGGGGAAGTGATGATACACTTACCTGCATCTGCCGGTAAAATAAAGGTCTCGGCATAATGCACTTCAAATGGTTCAAAATGATTCTCCGGGCTTGTAATGACAGCACTGCTTCCTTCTACCAGATTGCACATATTGCAGACATCGGCAGTATCAATCTCAAAGCTTTCGTCCGTAAAGTATCTTCTTGTCTCAATAAACTCCAGCGCATGCAGACCGGTATGCTCCACTGTGCAGTGATCTGTGTGACTGATCTCATGAGCTGCATTGACTAAATGGTCCTTCACCCACTGAGTAGTGCGATCCCATTGAATGACATGTGAACCTCGCTCTATGTTGATTGGTCTTGGCTTACCGTCCAGGCCAAGTCTGCCCCAATCCCAAAGTTTAAAGGTAAAGATATAAGGAGTCTCGCTGATCTCCAATACCATGGCTTCGCTGCCTGAACAGTGAATCGTCCCTGCCGGAATCAGAAAGTGATCATGCTTTCGAGCGGGAAACTGATTGACATACTTTTCCGCATTGAATGGTGCACCGCCATTCTGTGCTTCTTCTAATTCTTTCAGCATCTCATCCTTATCAATTCCTTCTTTAAGACCCAGATATACACAGGCCCCTGGTTTTGCATCAAGAATGTAGTAGCTTTCATTCTGGGTATATGCCATACCGAACTGACGATGCATGTAATCCATAGTTGGATGAACCTGCAGACTCAGGTTCTGGCCTCTGACCGTATCCAGAAAATCAAAGCGAATTGGAAACTCGGCACCGAAGCGGGCGAATACCTGCTCTCCCAGCAGCTGCTTCGGCTGGTATAGAACTGCATCCTGAGCTGGGATTTCCACCATAAATCCATTGCATTTAAACAGCAGTGAATTCTCTTCCGGCACTCCATCAAAGCTCCATGCATAGTTCTTCTCTTTCGGATCCAGGTTGCAGTGTTCCTTCATCCACTGACCGCCCCAGACACCTGCATCAAAGTACGGCACCAGACGAAATGGTCCTGAGACTGTTGATTTCAGTCCTTCCCGGAAAAGATCGCCAGTGATCATCTTTGGATCATCTGCCTTATTTGTATCAACAAGATAATCAATATCTTCAAGCAGGGACTGCTTCAGTTTATCTGCAATGCGCCATTCGATAAAATATGCCCGTTTGTACTTGCGCAGAATATCTTCTTCGCTGTTGGAGCATTTATAGTTAGTCATTCCCCGGCGGTAGCGCAGCTGTATTTCCCATCTTGCCATATCGAAATACGCAAGGCAGTCTCCCTTTGATACAAGGGATGCTCCAAAGCCATAAATCAATACTTTTCCTTTGGCATTCTTTACCTGCTCACGAGCCTGTTCCAGTTTCTCTGCGTCTATGAAATCTATTGCATCACCATAGTACATTTTCCCAAAGACGCGGTCATCTGTCAGGTAATATGCCATCTGTTCGGTAATCTCTTCTTCGCTCTTGAACAGATCAATTGTTTTAATCACAAGATCCGGCTTGAGTTTTAAAAGCTGAGGAAGCACTTCATCATCGTTTACCCCCGGATAGGTTTCTGCTGATAGAACACGGAATTTCTCCAGCTGATGAAGAATCTCATCTGCTCCGTGAAAAGCTCTTCCATCAGTATTCTTCAGGCAAGTATACGGAAAACAATTATAATTACTCATCTGTTTCGACCTTTCCGTTTTTCAGATATACACGGTATCCAAAAGGATGTTTTGTAATCGCTTCATAATCATGACCGGCATTGGCTGGCCAGCAGCAAATTACTTTCAGCTGTTCACTGCCAGTATTAATCAGACGATGTGCAGTATGTCCGGAAATATGATGAAGGCTGCCTGAAAACACTTTTTCACACCACGTATGCCCATCATGATCCATATACATCAGCAGTCCGGTCCCTGACTGTCCCAGATAATATTCCTCGCATGATTCATCTGCGTGATAGTGTCCCTTAGTCATATTGCATTCACCGCTGACGGTAATCGGGTTCAGCACAGTCAGTCCCCAAAGAAGGCTGCCCGAGCTGACGCTCTCTGAAGGCATACTGTATACTTCATACATGATCGTATCAGCGGGAAGATCTTCAAGATTCCTGTAGTAGCTCTTTAATTCGGAGTATGTTTTCTGATACTTCTGAACCTGATTCCCCTGCAATACACCGCTGAAGGATTCTACTGCACATGGGTTCTTAATTTCCATGATTATCTTCTATCTCCTTTCAGCGTGATTGAGTATGAATAGCGTTCGCCGGCATAGTAAGATGCTGTATATCCAAACTGATGTCCTGACGCATCAAACGATTTGCGTTCACGAAGCAGAATGGCTGCCATTTTTTTCAATCCCAGCTGTTTGGCAAGTTTAGTATCTGCATTGACAGCACGATAGGTTTCCTCTGCATATGCAGGCAGAGGGATATGGTGCTTTTCCATTAGCGCATACAGACTGCCTTCATATTCCCTGTCATTTTCCGGAAATGGAAGTGACGCGTACACCAGTGTTCGAAATACAACGATCGGGAGTTTATCCGCAAGACGAATGCGCTCAATCAAAAATAGTTCTTCACCGGGTTCACAGTCAAGATTTTCCGCCATTTCCGCATCAGCAATTACCCGGGTAATAGACGCTGATTTAGATGACGGATTCAATCCCCGTTCTTCCATTTCGTGAGTGAAAGACTTGATGCAGGAAAGGTTTTCCTGAATTGGTGCGGCGGCAATCACTGTTGTGCCTATACCGCGTTCGCGCTTAACCAGTCCTTTGCTTTCCAGCATGGATAGTGCCTGCCGGACAGTGATTCTGGAAACACTGTACTGTTCCATGATGTCTAATTCACCCGGAAGTATACAGCCCACTTTATAGTAATCTTTTTTTATTTTTGAAGACAGATCACTGTATATCTGCATATACAGCGGCGCTTCTCCTTTTTCATATCTCAGCTGTGTCATTTTGAAAATTCCTTCCAAAAGGATTCATATTTCTCTGGCGCATACAACAATTCGTAAGCATCATGATTCTTGACAAACTGCGTATAAATTGGTTCGTCTGTCCATATGTTCAGTTTCGGCCGATCCGCCGCTCTGCACTCAAGCAGTGATGCAGAATGATAGTGCTCATTTCTGATCCATTTCAGTTCATTCTCTTCCAGAATCGGATAGAAAGCTATTCCGCTGTGCGCTCTGACAGCCTTATAATCAAACTCATAGTCGCAGATACTCCATGATCCAAATGTCATATGCTTATTCGGATCAGCATTCACTGTCGCATGTACCCAGTTCGGCGGAACAACAACCACATCTCCAGGATATGCCGTGATAGCATAGCATTTTCCTGCGTCATCGCTGCCTGACTCCTGCATGTAAATTATTGCCTTGCCCTCAAAGATTTCATAAACCTCGCAGGTCGATGAATCGCAGACTTTGGAAACTGCGTGGATATGTCCCTGCGACCGGACTGGTTCCTTTCCGATTGATCCTTTAGCATAAGTCACAACGCCGAAACAAAGATGGTGCTTTTCAATCTCTTCCCTGTCTTCTTTTCTTCCGACATTCATGACAATGCTATAGACCGGATCCGGTCCTTTGGCATCATGGTCCAGAAGTGATTTGCGGATCGCATCCAGGCTGCGCTGTTCGCATACTGGACCAAACACATCTGTCCCATACTTAAACGTCATATTCTGATGATCTGCTTCTATTTCAAAACCCGGCCAATAGTTCATTGTTTTATCCTCCGTCTTAATGTTATAACATTATGCTGTTTGCGGTCAAGCCGGCAATCAACCATCTTTTGAATTCAGAAAATAAAAATCCAGGTTGCAATCAGCCTGGATCAGTCAATCAGTTCGAAATGTTTCAAAGCTTTCAGAATGCCGTCATTGTCTACCGTATCAGTGACATAGTCAGCACTGTTTTTAACATGAATACTGGCATTGCCCATAGCCACACCGATACCAGCATACTTCAGCATATCAATATCATTTTCACCATCACCGAATGCCATAACTTCTTCTCGGCGCAGATGATTGATTTCCAGATAATTCTTTATCCCTGAAGCCTTGCCGCCTTCCTTTGGAATAATATCTATGCCAGTCGCATTCCAGCTTGTGATTGAGCATTCATCCAGTGTCTCTTCAAGAATTTTACGTTCCCTGTCTGATACAAACGCGACGATCTGATATATCTTTTCACCATTGTAGATGCCAACATTGGGAATCGCTCCCATGGTCGATTCCTGAGTGCTGATTACCGTATCATTGACATAATTGATATAGCTTCCATGTTCATCGATGAACTTGAAAGGAATATGTTTTGAAATAAAGGTTTGTGCCAATACTTCCATTTCCCCGGCATCGATTGGTGTTCCGGCTATCACATGTCTTGTTTCATCCAGAACAAGCTGACCGTTCAATGTTATGTAGGCATTAAACTTGATATCTTTTGTCGGAAGGTCCAGCAATTCTGAAATAGTCCGGCCAGTTGCAAGAATGATACTGATCCCTTTCCGCGTAAGCTTATGAAGTCCTTTCCGAGCGCTGTCTGGAACGTTCTGCAGATTATGTGATACCAGGGTTCCATCAACATCAAAGAATATAGCCTTAATCATAATCCGTCATATCCTTGCCTTTCGATTCTATTATAACCAACTGGTTTCTGTGTTTCCAATAGTATATGCAATAAGATTGAGTCAATTCATTGCGGAATGAGTAAGATTCCTATTGAAAGACGAAATTGATATTCCTTATCCAAGCTGCAGCACAGAAAGAAAGTACAGCCGTGGATCAATAAAACTATTTATCATTGAACGTGAAGACTAACGGTTTCTTTCTGCCGGAAGAACCGATCTGTATTATGCCAGGCAAACAAGGACAAGAACACTAATGACTTTATTTGGATGGCTGACATTCAAAAGAATCGAATAGATGCATTGATCAATAGATCGAGCTTTTGAAACAGATGAGAAACGATCCATCTTCATCAGCTCTTATCTATGAAACATATCGTGATCTGAATTCAATAATTAAGGCTTGAGAACTGACTGGAGACCATCTACACCGATTTAGAACAGCAGATCAGAGAAAGCACTCTGACCACTAGAACCTAAGTGCCAAACCATGACAGTCCTCATTATTCAATGACTGCTGTCTTTTGCATGCTTGGATTATGATTGACGTAAAACTGTATCGCAGTACTTTGAGCTATCCGGTACTGGATTGTGATCAGTGCCCTTAAATACAGACAGGCGGCAATTAATTAAATCCTGTGGTACAGGCCGGAACGGCTGGAAGACATGGGAGCTGAAGATTTTATCACACGCCCTGCCATAATGAATAACATTCCCAGAAGTCTCTTATGCAGGACGTTCTGCCTTGTTAAGATCTTTTGTCTGTCTGCTCTGCAAACACGAAAACATCTTCTCTCATAATTGTTATTCAAGGTTCTGTAATTCATGCGGTGGAGAGCAGCATAAACTGACAGCAGCTAATGTGGCTGGACAGAAGTGCTGAGATAGGTCCTCCAGGATCTCAGCAAATTCTCTCTTGATACAGAAAATGAAATGATCTGTCCAAAAACGATCATGTCATGTACGCCAAATCTTCAAAATTCTTTACAAAGCATTATTTCTCTTCAAATTTCATAGTACTTTTCTCCTTGCCCGAATTTTCTGTATTAATCAACGGCAAAGGATCGGCCGCTGAAGAACTTTTTGATCCGATAAATAGAAATTATCCTATGGTAAAAAAAAGATACTCAGATATTTCTTCTGAGTATCCAGATTAGTACTAAACGAGTTCGATGTATGCCATCGGAGCACTGTCGCCTCTGCGAACACCCGTCTTAACGACACGAGTGTATCCGCCATTGCGATCCTTGTACTTCGGGGCAACTTCGTCAAAGAGTTTCTGCAGAACGGTCTGTTCTGTCTTCTCATCAGCGACGACATCATGGATGTACGCTGCTGCCTGACGGCGTGCTGCGAGATCACCCTTCTTGCCGAGCGTGATCAGATGATCAACGACCGAACGCATATCCTTGGCTTTCATCTCGGTGGTTTCTACCTTGCCGTAGATGATAACCGAAGTAGCCAGATTCCGCATCATCGCCTTGCGATGATCTGCGGTCCTTCCGAATTTACGGTTCCACATGCTTGCTGTTCCTCCTTATCAGTCGAAGGACTTGAAGTTCATACCGAGTTCGGTGAGCTTGTCCTTAACCTCTTTTAGTGATTTCTTTCCGAGGTTGCGGACTCTCATCATCTCGTCCTCGGTCTTCTGGGTCAGTTCATCAACAGACTGAATTCCAGCCCGTTTCAGGCAGTTATAGGAACGTACAGAGAGATCAAGATCCTCAATCATCATCTGCTTGCCCTTGTTCAGAGTTTCAGTTCCATTTTCCTTAATAACATTTTCCATGCTCAGCACATCTTCATTGATTCCGGAAATAACATCCAGGTGATCAATGAGAATCTTTGCGGCCATGGCAAGTGCCTTCTGTGGACTGATTGAACCGTCTGTCCAAATCTCCATTGTCAGCTGATCATATTTCGCATCCTGACCTACGCGTGTCGGTTCAGCTACATATGCAACCTTGTTGATCGGAGTATAGATAGAATCGGTATAAACGGTTCCAATGCCCTGTGAACTGCCCTGATTCAGCTGCTTGTTGATATCGCTGCCTACATAGCCGCGGCCATTCTTGGCCTTAAGCTCCATCTCCAGGGTAGCACCCTTTTCAAGGTGTGCAATCTCGAGATCTTTATTCAAAATTTCAACCTGAGCCGGGCAGATGATATCGCCGGCTGTGACTGTGCACGGGCCTTTGGCAGAAATCTGCAGACTGTAGATTTCATCATCCTCGATTGTCATAATCATCTGCTTAATCTGCAGAATGATCATGGATACATCTTCATGAACTCCCGGAATCGTTGTGAACTCATGATAAACACCATCTACTTTGATGGAGAATACCGCAGCTCCCGGAAGGGAAGACAGCAGTACTCTGCGCAGCGCATTTCCGATTGTTGTTCCGAATCCTCTCTCAAGAGGAGAGAGGACAAATTTACCGTAGTTCTCTGACTTGTCGAATTCCTTTACATCAAAATCGACGCGTTCAAATTTCTGCATGCAACAATCCTCCTATGTTCTTCTGATTAACCACGTGGTCTCTTTGGCGGACGGCATCCGTTATGAGGGATCGGGGTTACATCATTGATTGCAGTAATCTCAAGACCTGCTGTCTGAAGAGCACGGACTGCAGATTCACGTCCAGGGCCCGGACCTTTGACATTTACTTCAACGGTCTTCATTCCCTGCATGACTGCTGCCTTAGCTGCTGCTTCTCCGCAGAGCTGAGCTACATACGGAGTGGATTTACGGGAACCCTTGTAGCCAAGTGCCCCGGCAGAACTCCAGGAAATTACATTGCCGGCTTCGTCGGCGATAGTAACGATTGTGTTGTTGAACGTAGAGTGGACGTGTGCAACGCCCTTGGCAACATTTCTTCTTGCCTTCTTCTTACGGACTGCTGTTTTCTTTGCAGCACCGCTTGCAGTTTTCTTATCTGCTGGCATTCTTCATTCCTCCTCTTACTTCTTCTTGTTCGCAACTGTGCGACGCGGACCTTTGCAGGTACGAGCATTTGTCTTGGTACGCTGTCCGCGTGCCGGAAGATTCTTTCTGTGACGGATTCCGCGGTAGCATCCGATTTCCATCAGACGCTTAACATTGAGTGCTGTTTCACGACGAAGGTCTCCCTCTGTCTTGATTGCATCAACCTGCTGACGAATTGCAGTTTCCTGAGCATCGCTCAGATCCTTTGTACGAATATCCTCACTGATATTGCAGTCAGCGAGAATCTTCTTCGCAGTAGTCGGGCCGATGCCGTAGATATAGGTAAGGGATATTACCACGCGTTTATTAGCGGGGATATCCACACCAGCGATACGTGCCATATTCTTCTATCTCCTCCTGATTAACCCTGTCTCTGTTTGTGCTTTGGGTTCTCGCAGATAACCATAACGACACCCTTGCGCTTGATGACTCTGCACTTATCGCAGATTGGCTTTACTGATGGTCTAACTTTCATTTCATTGCCTCCTGGGCCATATGCCCCTGGGATGTGATTCCTATTTATGTCTGTAGGTAATTCGCCCACGTGTTAAGTCATACGGTGACAATTCCACAGTAACCCGATCGCCTGGTAAAATGCGTATGTAATTCATCCGGATTTTACCAGCAACGTGAGCGCGGATTTCTGCTCCGTTCTGGAGTTTCACCTTGAAGTTGGCGTTGGGAAGCGTGTCAACTACGACACCCTCGATTTCAATAACGTCCTGTTTACTCATTCATTCTCTCTTTCTGCTGTATATCAGATATTCCGATGCGGGCATTGTTAATTGTACCCGCATCGGTACCTGTTATGCAACTTTTCCCAAAGCCTCATTCACTTCTTTGAAGACTTCACGCTGATTCTGACCAGCGTTGATCTTCGTGACCTTGCCGGCTTTGGCATAATAGTCAATGACCGGTTTAGTACTGTTCTCGTAATCTTTCATTCTGACCTTCAGCTGTTCGACAGTGTCATCCTTGCGGATCATCAGATCAGCTCCGCATTTATCACACTTGCCTGCCTGTTTCGGCATATGGCCGTGAATGTGGTAGATTGCACCGCAATTTGAGCAGACTCTTCTGCCTGTAATGCGATCAACGAGAATATCAAACTCTACTTCCAGCGCCAGCACTATTTCTACCGGTTTCCCAATTGAATCAGCAATCTTCTCGAAGGCTTTCGCCTGTACAAGAGTGCGGGGATATCCGTCAAGCAGATATCCTTTTGAACAATCAGGCTGCTGGAGTCTTTTCTCAACCATGGCATTGATTACATCATCGGGAACCAGTCGGCCGGTATCCATGAAGGATTTAGCTTTCTTTCCGAGTTCTGTATCATTCTTTACATTTTCGCGGAGCATATCACCGGTAGAAATGTGCGGAATGTCATACTCTTTGACAATGAGATTTGACATTGTTCCTTTGCCGGCACCGGCCGGCCCCATGATCAGGATATTCATATCTTCCCCTCTGGTATTACTTCAGGAACCCATGATACTGCTTCGAAGTCAGCTGACCTTTAAGCTGTGACATGGTCTCCATTGCAACACCTACAACGATGATGATACCGGTTCCGCCGATTGATGTAGAGGATGGCAGACTGGTGAACATCGGCAGCAGATAAGGGATGGCCGCAATCAGTGTCAGAGCAGTAGCACCGAGCACTGT
>SABF01000256.1 GCA_009929095.1 Erysipelotrichia bacterium | reverse complement strand
ATCACCCACTTTAGCGCGCGAGGTGTACGCAAAGCCGTTTCCTCTGGTCGACATTACCGTGATGCCGGACGATGAGATCGTGCAGCACCGCCGAATTGCGCTGCTGGAGTTAATGGTGACTGTATTTGTATTAGGGGTACTTACTCTAGCAGCTGTGATGATTCCATCATATAGTGAAAATGGATTTTATATGTTTCCTGATCAGTATCTTAGAATTCAAAGTGAATCATTGCTGACCGGGGAAAGCCGAATCTATGATGATGATTTCAATGGGAACCTGCCGGAGATCAGGTTCAATGGTAATGGCAATGTAAATCAGGCAAGGACAATTTTGTTTGAACATAAAGGTTCATTCAGAGAGATTATTGTAGAACTTGGAGGGGGCCGTCTTGTTTTCAGATAGCAAAGGATTTTTACTAGCGGATGGACTGATTGCATTGGTGATAGTCTCTATCTCAGTACTGATTGTAACTGCACTGATTCAGATGAAATCGTCATCGCAGCAGAGTATCAGGGAAGCCTTTGCAGAACAGGAAGATGAGTATGAACATAAAATATCTGAGATTGATGCATGTTTAATCGAGTGCAGAGAAGATACCGAATCACCAGAATAAGTAAAAATGGATTTGTGCTGGAGAATCTTCTGATTGTCATGATTCTGACAGTGTTTCTGATACCGATTATGACATTTGCTTTGGCAGTTGCAGGTTCTACTCTGAAATTTGATGAAACGATTCAAGATGAGACTGCTTTGTTTCAGATGAGAAAAATCATGATGATCGGAGACGGGTATGAATGCGTTGCTGGCATGATTCACTTTGTTTATCAAGGTGAATCGAATGAGTTTGCATTCATGAATCGTCATTTGATACTTAAACCGGGAACACAGATTTTCATTTCAGATATAGATGCTGCTGACTTTTCAATAGATCATGGAATTATTTATCTTCAGTATAGAAGAGGAGAGCAGTCAAGACAGATTGCATTGATCAGTACATGATCTGACACAAAGGAAAGGAGAATCAATTGGCAGAAGACCATAATAATGGATTTGCGAGTGTCTACTTTCTTTCGGTATTCCTTTCAATTTCAGTGATCACCGGGATCAGCATATACAATTCATCAAATCGGTTGCGAGCGGCAAAAAACCTATCAGAAACCGTGAAATATCTGGCTCAGGAAAATGCGGTAAGCAGTAAAGTTAAATGTCTCATGAAAAATAAGGAGCTGGTATCAGGAATGTATGAATCAGGCGGATTCAAATTTGATCTGGACGTACAAAATGGTTGGGCAACTGCTGTACTTAATGATCCTTTGCATGAAATTATCATTTATACAATTCAAGAGGATAAATATGTGATTTTTGAGATGGAAACAATTCGAGATACTGCGCTTTCATAACGGATATGAGAATAGAGTTTATCCGAGACAAGAAGACTGATCATATCTAAGGAAAACTGAAAATATACGATTATTAAGCCACATTTTCATTGACAAAAGAGCGTCTTCCTATAGAATATATAACCGTAGGAGCGTGAAGAAAAATGATTATTGTAAACGATTTAAAACCAGGAACAACTTTTGAAAACGAAGGAAATATCTTCGTTGTTCTGGATATCGACCATAACAAGACGGCAATGCGTCAGATGATCGTCAAGGTAAAGGTTAAGAATCTTCGTACCGGAGTCATTAATGAAATTTCATTTACCGGCGGTGACAAGGTAGAACAGGCACATATTGACAAGAAAGAAATGCAGTATCTCTATGATGAGGGTGATAGCCTGGTATTCATGGATAATGAAACGTTTGATCAGATTGAGATTCCAAAGGAACACCTGACATGGGAACGTCAGTTCATGAAGGAAAATGACAATGTTACGGTGTCTATGTATGAAAATGAAATCCTCGGCATTATTCTTCCGGATAAGGTGGCTTTGAAGATTGTTGAATGTGAGCCTGCAGTCAAAGGTGATACTGCTACTTCAGCATCAAAGAATGCAAAAGTTGAAACCGGCCTTGATATCAAAGTGCCGCTGTTCATTCAGAATGGCGAAATGGTTACTATATCAACTGCTGACGGAAAGTATTCTGGAAGAGCATAATCCGGACATACTGAAATGTGCCGTAAGGCACATTTTTAGTTTATACTGAACTCTGTAATTAAAGAAAAAGATGGAGGCATCTACGATGGAAGAGAAAAAGTCAAAAACTGCAGTCACAAATACCGACTCCGCAGCAGATGATAATGGCAAGCCGAAATCTGTCCAAAAGAGCAATTCTGAAAAAACAGCAGCAGCCATCGTAAAACCTAAGAAAAGCGGGCCAAAGAAGAAACACACTTCGAAAAATAAATATGAAACAAAAGAAATTTCTTCCAGTCCTGTAACTAAAGAGGTGTCTGAACCGGAAAAGACACCAGAAATCATAGAACTGCATGCAGAGATTCAAGGCGGTACAGAAAAACAGTCTGTAAAGTCAGTTGAACCAGATTTGAAGCAGGAACAGACTGTGAAAACAGTTGAGATTTCTGTTGGGACAAGTCCGGAAATAGAAAACAATGACCAGAAAGACAATACTTCAGATATATCCGCGGATCCCAAAGAATCTCCATTGACTGTCAACGACAGAACAAATGAAAGT
>SABF01000255.1 GCA_009929095.1 Erysipelotrichia bacterium | reverse complement strand
GCAGCTGGCTGGAAGGAGACTGCATTCATTGTTCTTCTGCTGGCGCTGCTTATCATCATGGGTACCTATCGGAGTCCGGCAGTTGCGCTGATGCCGGATGTCACACCAAAACCGCTGAGATCGAAAGGCAATGCAATCATCAACCTGATGGGTGCGGTCGGCGGCATCATATATCTGCTGATTGCGACCCAGATGTACAGCACCAAGCGCACCGCAGGACTGGAACATGTCAACTATTTTCTGCTGTTTGCAACAGTTGCGGGAATTATGATGGCAGCGGCTCTGATCGTCAGATATACGGTTGATGAGCCAAAGATTGCAATCGAAATGAAGACATATGAAGACGCGCATCCGGAAGAGAATCCTGCTCAGAAAGACTCCAGCGGAAAAGAAGAACTGCCGGCATCAGTACGCAAGAGCCTTAGATTTCTGCTGCTTTCCATTTCCTTCTGGTTCATTGGCTATAATGCGATTGAAACCTGGTTTACCACATATGCCAATCATGTCTGGGGTATGTCATTGGGCAGTGCATCAATGTGTCTGACGATCGGCATGCTGGGAGCTATCATCAGCTATCTGCCGGTTGGAATGATTGCTTCAAAGGTAGGCAGAAAGAAATGCATTCTATTTGGTGTTATTCTGCTGACCGCCAGCTTTGCAAGTGCTTTTGTTCTTTCTCTTGTGATCAGAACATTCAATCCGATTCTGTATGCACTGTTTGCACTTGTCGGTGTTGCCTGGGCATTCATCAATGTCAATTCTCTGCCGATGATTCTGGAAATGTGCAAGGATTCAGATATCGGAAAATTTACCGGTCTCTATTATACGTTCTCAATGGCAGCTCAGACGGTGACTCCGGTTATTGCAGGATGGCTGCTGCATAATGTCAGCTACAATGCACTGTTCCTGTATTCCGCAGTATTCACTGGATTAAGCTTCGTGACCATGCAGATGGTGAAACATGGCGACAGCAGAGATATATCCAGAAAAGGTCTGGAATCATTCGATACAGATTGATCGCAAAAAGAAAGCCGGCATCCCAGAACCTGATATCTCACGTTCCGGTATGCCGGTTTTTAGTTATTCCCTGGGTTTTATACTGCCCTCATTTTTTTCTGACTTAGGCTTTCTCGGATGCTTTCTGCGATACTGCCGGTAGATGAAGCAGATCACCAGTACGACAATCGCAATCGGAATCATGTAGATGACGAAGAAGAGCAGCTTTTCAAGCAGATTGACAAAGAATGTCCAGGAATCTGCGAAAGTATTTGTCAGTCGATCGAGGAAGGTTGATTCTTTTCGAACTGCTGAGGAACCGGAGTATTCCAGAACTTCATTGAGCGTCAGATAGACTGTGGACATTGCAATATCAGTATCAAGATTGGCAAGATCGCTCTTATACTGATTCAGCTGTGTCTCCACTTCAGAAAGCCGGGACTCAATCGCAATCATGTCATCTACAGTTACAGCCTGATCCATCATGGTCTGCAGACGCGACTGTTCTTTTTCCAGTGCGGCGATTGTAATGGACTTGTCGTTGTACTGCTTGGTAATATCATCTCTTGTGGAAGAACGGGACCGGATACTGCCAAGAGAAGAAGCAGAATCCATATAAGTCTCATACGTTTCAGAAGAAACACGGATGATCAGATCATTGCTGCGAAGATTACTGGAATCTACATATTCTGATGCGGATTCAATTGTAATGATTCCATTTTTCACATCGCTTTGAATCTGTGCCATGCTGGCATTATAGTCAGTTGTTTCAATCGACAGATTACCGGTATAGACGATTTTCTTTTCGGAATCTTCGGTGGTAAGTGCAGAATTATTTCCGGTATTCGAATGATCCACGGCTTCATCAGCAGTAACAGCTGAATTGTCCATACCGCCAATATCGGCTGAGTAATGGACTGATGAAGAAGATGCAGATTTGGACTGGCATCCGAGCAGCAGAATTGCGGCAAGGCATACAGGCAGAAATTTCTTCATTGTCATCACCTCTTTCCTAATCATAGCAGAATCATATCAGGAATCGACTTTATTCTCTTGCGGTCTTTTCCCGCGGTGAAAGAACGCATACATGTCAGGAACAATATACAGTGTCATGAATGTTGCATAAATCAGGCCGCCGATTGTGACAATAGCCATAGGTGCCATCATTTCAGCACCCTGACCAATGCCAAGAGCCATAGTTGACAGACCAAGAATTGTGGTCAGAGCAGTCATCAGAATTGGACGCAGTCTCATTTTCCCTGTTGCTATCAGTGCCTCGTTCAGCTCCATGCCATTGGCAAGCTGCTGATTGGCAGTATCAATGAATACGATACCGTTATTCACAACAACGCCGCTCAGAACCAGGAAACCAAAAAGAGCAATGATGCCATTTACAAAGCCGGCATTAGTGTCAAACTGCCATTTCCAAATAATGGCGATAGCAGACACAGATAATACTGTGGGCATGAAAAATAACACGCGAAACACTTTATAAAATTTCGGTTCGATGTCGATCAAAATAGCAATATCACGGCGTACTTGTGGGAACTTGCTAGGCGTCGTAATCGCATGCTGCTCACGAGCAAGCGTCAATAGCGGTGCCAGTGACAATTGGGCGACCCATGTCGTCGGTAGATCTAACTGCTTA
>SABF01000254.1 GCA_009929095.1 Erysipelotrichia bacterium | reverse complement strand
GTATGCATCATTGGCTGCTCGGAATGCTTTCCAGAGTTCTTCATCCTTGACTCTGTCGCATGCACCGGCTGTCTTCCACTTGACGGACAGTTCTTTCATCGCAGCAGTCTGATCGCGATCATACACCCTGGCATTGGCAATCTCTTCTGCCTGATTCTTCAGCGCATTCTTTACTTCATAATGTTCATCCCACTCCGCTCTAACTTCATCATAATGAGCGGTGCGGGCATCATTGAACTTATTGCGGCTTGCCGAGAATTCCTCCCAAAGCTTATCATCATCAGCCCGGCCGCTGGAACCGGCATTGCGCCACTGTTCCATCAGCTGCTTGAATTCATCAGAAGTCTTCTTCCAGTCTCTGCTATCTTCCAACTGCTTCGCTTTGGCTATAATTTCCTGCTTGACTGCCTTGGATCCTTCAAACCCTGCCTGACGATCTTCCCAGTTCTTTTTGCGGCTGCTGAAGAAAGCTTCTCTTGCATCATTGAATTCTGTCCACAGAGCATCATCCGGATCACGGCCAGCGGATCCGGCAGCCTTCCACTGATTCATCAGTTCATTCATCTCATCGCCGACTTTCTTCCAGTCAGTGGATGTGCTGAGTTCCTTCGCTCTTGCGATCAGTTCCTTTTTGATCTTCTGTACATCGGCATAGCCTTCATTGCGTTTTGCGTAAAGAATTTCCAGGGCTGCATCAAACTTCTGAGTGAGATCTTCCTCATAAGCTGATCCGACACTTTCAATCCGTTTCCACTTCCGTCTCAGATCAGAAACCGTCTTCATCGTAGCATTCCAATCCTGTTCCGGATCGACCTGCTTCGCTTCTTCGATCAATTTCTCCCGTTCCTGTACATCCTGATCAAAATCTTCTTCAATCTCATTTCGATTATCGTAGTTCATATTCTTTCTCCCTTGCATGCAATTCTTATTATATGTTTTGTTCCCGAAGACTGCCATATTTTTTCATTCGGTCGCTTCCGATGCCGGATTCAATTCGTTATCAATTGCCATACCCGCCACCTTCCAGGCACCATTTTCTTTGACCATGGTCATCTGATACCCAATATGCCAAGTTCGGCTGACTTCACCATTATCCGCAAAATAATCAAACGTCACATAGCCAACCATGGAATCCTCGGACTGAGCCAGTGTATTCATTGTCTGCTGATTGGTGAATGAAGATGTACTGTGAGAAGTAAACCAGGCATTCTGCAGAGTTGTATATCGCTGATACCACGAAGTATTGGTATCCGCGATTGCCGCCACCTCGGACAGGGCTGCCTCCTGAGCAGGATACTGAGCAATCAGCTTCGCATCCTCAATCATAGTGTTCAGCGCAGTCTCGTCTGTAACCGTCCGGCCCAGAAGCAGATGCTTGCTCAGCACATCAAGCACACAGCTGTACCCGTCTTCTCCATTTGCCTGAATGTCCGGCTGCCCAAGCAGATTATCCAGCTGATAAAGATCCACCATCGGCGTATAGGAATCATCGTACATCTGTGAAAAGTTTGATGCCGGCACATTGGATTCAATCCTGTGTTCATCCCCGATTTCAATGCCATTAGCACTTATTTTCATTCCGGCAGGAACTTCGATTGTATAGGATTCAGTGCCCGTGCACGGAAATGCACATTTCCATGTATTGCCTTCTGAAACCAGTTTCAATGTGCCAAGCAGAATATCGCCGCTGTACAGCATATAGTCCTTTTCACTGTCACCATCATTCTTCAGAACACTGGCGATCTGTGAAGCACTGACATTGTCAAACACTTTGGCGAGTTTTGCCTCATATGCACTCTGTGAATTAAAAGATGGATCTGTTTCCTGGGTATTGGCAAAGAAACCTGTATAATCGCCAGATACCGCTTTACTGATAAATTCGCTGACTGCAGTTTCCGGCATGCCTTGATCTGCCGCTTCGTATTTCTTCTCTGCATTCATGACCAGAAGCTGTCCGCCGCCAAACGATGCAAGGGCAGCAATCGCTATGATAATTCCAGCCGCTGCCGGCCTGATTCCCCTTGCCATCTCAGTCCTTTCCTTTCACCAGGAATACCGAAGGAAGGCTCCTGGAATCATACATAGATACCGGATAGTGTATGTATCTTCCGTTATAGATCATCACAGAAGAATTTCCGCCATCCAGATTGCCGGCATTCACTGCTCCGCAATCCTCAAATATCTGAATGACATCTTCATATTTTGCGCCAAAGGAAGAAGGTCCTCTTCCGTCGATGACCAGCAGCAGAACTGTGCCATCTTCCTGCTGTCCAATTGCCGTTCTGGGATTCAGCATATTCAGATTGTCGGTACCTGCCGTATATACATTTCTGCCATCAGTAATGAACGTCGGACCAAAGGTAACTGCTTCAACTACACCTCTTTCCAGTGCCTCTTCGCCTGTGCATGTTGTCGCCACAAGCTTGTGATCCTTTGTAAAGCCTAAAATCGGCTGACTGGTACCGCCGGAGATCAGTTTGCCATCCATGATGACAATCCCGGCAGGAACGCTGCCATTGCCGGTTCCGCCGGAGTCTTCAAAGCCACCGCCGTTAATTCCGCCAATGGCATGATTGTTTACGACATAGGCATCCAGATCCGGTGCATCAGCAGAACTGCCAAGGGTCGGGTTAATGGCAATGGAAAC
>SABF01000019.1 GCA_009929095.1 Erysipelotrichia bacterium | reverse complement strand
AGTCAGCACATCACAGCCAAGCACCAGCCAGGCAATGACTGACGCAATTGCCTGCGCATGCCCTTTCAGAAACAATGCAGCTATAAAGAGGATTCCGCCGATTATAATTCTTGATAAGCGATGAAATTCCCCTTCTTCCGGTTCTTCCTTAGCATTTCCGACATCTTCAGCAATCACCACATCCGGTTCTTCTGCTCTGATCAAATTCCGGATTGCTGACTCAGCCGCTTCATGATCTTCTTCCCGGCAGACATAAGTGCATCTGACATTCATAAAATCAATGGTGCACTCTGCCACTTCCGGCATCTCTGCAATCTTTCTTTCCAGTTTGGCAGCACAGTCTGCACAATCCAGTCCGTTCAGCTTCAGTTTATATTCACGCATACATTCTCCGACATATGAACATCTGTTCATATGTTATATGATAATAACCTCGACTTTTCCTGTCAATAGATTTTTGAGCATGAATTCATAACAATATAAATGTGCTGTATATGGCATGAATGCGCTTCTTTTGAGAACTATTGCAGCGCCGGGATTATTATGAATCTGCAGTAACAGACGCATAAGAAAACCCCTCCGAGCAGATTTTGTGTATTTCACTTGTCTGCTTTGGAGGGGTCATAGCACTTCAGCCTTTGGGGTTTCTTCAGTTCGTTATTATCGAATTACTGCTTCTGCTGAGCGTTGCCGCCCTGCCTGCGGGATTCCTCCTGCTGCAGGAACGATTCCAGATCCGACTGCTTCAGCTTTGCTGTATACTCTTTTTCTGCCTCATCCAGTCTCTTTACAAGTTCATCGAGTGTAGGCTGTTCTTTTTTCTTTTTGTTTGTATCTGCCACAGTGTATGTCCCCCTGCTTCCTGTGTAATTCTAACACTGAAGTACCGGAAGTCCATAAAGCATATTTGCAGTTTTTTTTCAAACTTTTATATATTTTCGCCATGCGATTATCATAGGGTTTTTGGCACTTTTTAAAATATTTTTGTGAAATTTACTGTCACAAGATAGAATGGTTTAGGAGAACGGAGAAAACCTATGCTGAAGACAAACTGGCACACTCATACAAAACGATGCGGGCATGCAGTCGGCACCGATGAAGAATACGTACAGGCCGCAATTCAGGGCGGCTTGAAAATGCTGGGATTCAGTGATCATGCGGCTTACGAAAAAGAACATCTTTCCGAGCGCATGCGCATGAAAGAAGTACCGGAGTATGTGGCATCCATCCACCGTCTCAAAGAAAAGTACAAGGATCAGATAACACTGTATGTCGGCATGGAAATGGAATGCTATCCCGATGAGTGGGAGACACTGTCCAGATTCCGCAAAGAAATGGATTACTGCATTCTTGGCCAGCATTATCTGTCACTGGATGAAGAAGACACCTATGACCTGATCTGGCCGGAGGAACTGACGCGCTACGGCGATCTTATCGAATATGCCTGCCAGCATAGTTTTTGTGATTATATTGCCCACCCGGATGTATGTCTTTGGAGATACCCTGTTATCGATGACAGTGTCAGATCGCTGGCACAGCGCATTGCCCATCTTTCCGTACAGTATGATATGCCGGTAGAGCTCAACTGCGGAAGCGGGGTCAGAACGGGCAGACACATGTACAACGATGGTGAACGCTATGCCTATCCAACCCGTGTCTTTTTCGAAGCCTTTGCCAGAGAGCACAGCCCAGTCATTATCGGCCTGGATATTCATGATCCTAAATTGTTTCTTACCGATGAATATCTCAATCGTGCTCTGGAAGTTACTGCCGGTCTGGATATCAACTGGAAGATGGATTTTGATCTTGCAGCTGCTGCTGTCGAACGCAAAAAGAAATTCTACTGATCATCTGACTGGCTTTCTGATACGCCAGTCATAATGATATGTGCATCACAGATAACATAAAATACTGCAGTCGTGATCTCATCCTGACTGCAGTATTTATTTACTATTCCAGTTCAAACGCTCCGGTATACAGCTGATAGTACTGACCTTTCATAGCCAGAAGTTCTTCATGAGTGCCGCGTTCAATAATATTCCCATGATCCAGGACAATGATAGCGTCCGAATTCTTAACTGTAGACAGGCGATGGGCAATGACGAACACTGTTCTGCCCTGCATCAGTACATCCATGCCCCGCTGAACAATCTGTTCCGTACGGGTATCAATGGAAGAAGTTGCTTCATCAAGAATCATGACCGGCGGATCTGCGACCGCGGCTCTGGCGATTGCCAGCAGCTGACACTGTCCCTGAGAGAGATTGGACCCATCGCCATTCAGCATTGTGTTATATCCTTCCGGAAGATGACGGATAAATCCATCTGCACCGGCCAGCTTTGCAGCAGCAATACATTCTCCATCAGTTGCTGCAAGTCTTCCGTACCGAATGTTTTCCATGACAGTTCCGGTAAATAATACGGTGTCCTGAAGAACGATGCCAAGTGATCTTCTCAATGATGATTTCTTGATTTTATTGATGTTGATGTCATCATAGCGGATCTTTCCATCTGCAATATTATAGAATCGATTGATCAGATTGGTGATCGTTGTCTTACCGGCGCCGGTTGCACCGACAAAGGCAATCTTCTGGCCAGGTTTTCCATACAGCGTAATATGATGCAGAATTTCTTTATCCGGGTTATAAGCGAAGTCCACATCATAGAAGCGAACATCGCCCTTCAGCGGCACATACTCCAGTGTCCCGTCTGCCCGATGCGGATGTTTCCAAGCCCACTGCTCGGTAGGATCATCTGACTCAATCAATTGACCGTTTTTTGTTTTCACATTGACCAGAGTCACATAACCATCGTCTGTTTCCGACTGCTGATCCATCATGTCAAAGATTCGCTCAGCACCGGCAAGTCCCATGACAATAGAATTGATCTGGGGAGAAATCTGCTGAATATTGCCGGCAAACTGTCTCGACATGCCAAGAAAAGGGACAATGACCGCTATTGAGAATGGCAGTCCGGAGAAGGAGAGATTCGGTATATTGAACTGAATGAAAATACCGCCGGCTACTGCTACCAATACATAAATGATATAGCTGACATTGTTCAGAATCGGCATCAGGGTGTTGGAGTATTCATTAGCCAGTTCAGCTGCTTCATACAGTTCTTCATTGGCTCGATCAAACTCTGCTTCTGATTCCGCTTCATGATTGAATACTTTGATAACTTTCTGACCTGAGATCATTTCTTCAATCACGCCTTCTGTTTTGGCTATGAATTTCTGCTGCTGCATGAAGTAGCGGGCAGACTTTCCGCCGACATTACGGGTGATTTTCAGAGATACAAATGCTCCGGCAATAATTACAAGTCCCATCCAGATACTGTAATACATCATGATGCACAGGATCGTGATCAGGGTTATGCTTGAAATCAGCAGCTGCGGAAAGCTCTGGGAAATCATCTGTCTCAATGCGTCCACATCATTGGTATAATGCGACATAATATCGCCGCGCTTCTCTGTATCAAAGTAGCGGATCGGCAGAGATTCCATGTGACTGAACATCTTTACTCTTATCTTATGCAATGAGCCCTGTGTGAGTACAGCCATCAGCTGATTATAAACAACACCAGCGGTCAGAGAAGCAGCATACAGTCCTGCCAGAATCAGCACCAGTCGGCGGATTGCAGGCATGGCATCAGCCCAGGTTATATTTCCTTCCCATGACTGCTGAATGACCGCAATGACATTCTGCTGAAAAATGGACGGAAGTGAACTGATAACAGCATTAATAACAATCAGTGCAATGATGCCGGGAAGCAGACGCGGATAAAACTCCAGCAGCATTTTCATCAGCCGCTTAACGGTATGCATCTTTCCTTTTGCGTTCTTCTTCATGACAGCACCTCGCTTTCCTTCGGTGCCTCTTCACAGCCTTCACGATTCTGTGAGAGATATACTTCACGATAGATCGTGTTGGTCCTGAGCAGCTGCTCACTGGTACCGATCGCATCTATTCTGCCATTGTCCATGATGATAATTCTGTCTGCGTCCTCCACAGAAGACGTCCTCTGGGCAATGATAATCTTGGTTGTAGAAGGAATATACTCCTTCATGGCCTTGCGAATGATCGCATCTGTTCTGGTATCGACTGCTGAAGTGGAGTCATCCATAATCAGAATCTTCGGTTTCTTAAGCAGAGCTCTGGCAATGCAGAGGCGCTGCTTCTGACCGCCGGAAACATTGGAGCCTCCCTGTTCAATCCATGTCTCATAGCCCTGCGGCATCTGATCAATGAACTCATCTGCACAGGCAAGATGACATACACGCTTCACTTCCTCATCAGTGGCATCTTTATCACCCCAGCGGATGTTATCAGCGATCGTACCTGAAAACAGCACATTCTTCTGCAGCACCATGGCCACAGAATCACGCAGTACCTTGAGATCGCAGGTTCTGACGTCATCACCTCCGACTCTCACGGTTCCTTCTGTCGTATCGTACAGACGCGGTATCAGCTGTACCAGAGATGACTTAGCCGCACCAGTCCCGCCAATAATGCCAATTGTTTCTCCAGCCCTGATATGCAGATTGATATGATCCAGAACCATTTGATCAGAACCCTTTGCATATTTGAAAGAAACATCATCAAAATCAACGGAACCGCTGCTGATCTCTTCAATTGCATTTGCCGGAGAGACAATTTCACTCTTCTCCTGCAGCACTTCACAAATACGATTCGCCGATTCTTCCGAAAAGGTAATCATCACAAAGATCATGGAAAGCATCATGAGTGAAGACAGAATCTGGAAGCTATAGGTTAGCAGCGTTGAAAACTGGCCAATATCCAGTGCCGCGCCGCCAGTAGCGATAATACGCTGAGAGCCAAACCACATGACAAACAGCATGACACTGTACATACACGCCTGCATGAGCGGATTGTTCAGGGCAAGAATGCGTTCGGCATGGGTAAATATCTTGCGAATATTATTAGAAGCCGTATTGAATTTTTCTTCTTCGTAGTCTTCCCGCACAAAAGACTTCACTACTCGAATGCCCTTGACGTTCTCTTCAACTGAATTGTTCAGCCGGTCATACTTTGGAAAGCCCGCTCTGAACAGCGGCATTGTAGTCTTAGCAATAGCAAACAGGCCGCATCCCAGAACCGGAATGACTATCACAAAGATCAGTGCCATAGAGCCGCCCATCAAATATGCCATGCAGAAAGAAAAGATCAGGTTCAGCGGCGCCCTGATCGCTGTTCTGATAATCATCATGAATGCCATTTGTACATTCTGAATATCCGTTGTCAGCCTGGTAACCAGTGACGCAGAAGAGAAGCGATCAATATTGCCAAAGGAAAAATTCTGTACGTTGTAGAATACATCATGGCGAAGATTCTTTGCGAATCCGCAGGATGCTCTTGATACATAGATTCCTGCTTTATAGCCAAAGAATAGTGAAGCAAATGCCAGTGCAAGCAGTATCGCAGCATAGTACAGAATGCGATTTATTCCGCATCCGCTTTTGATTTCGTTAACAAGCATCGCAATTGTATAAGGAATCAGCGCTTCCATAATCGTTTCACCAATGACAAATATCGGTGACAGAATTGTCGGCTTTTTAAACTCACGAATTGATTTTGTCAGTGTCTTAATCATTTATTCTGATCATTCCTTTCCTAAAAGCCACGTAATTTTAACACAAATGGTCAATCGCAATTCTGAGAATTTTACCGATTTTTCTGTTAATCTTTTTCTTCATTATCAATTCTGAAACATAATCAGCCCAAATTTATATTCTTTATTTGTCATTGCAGATATGATCTTTACAAATTTTTCTTAAGCCATGTCACGACATGACCTAGCAGTTCATAAACTTTGGTATAGTCACCAGTTTTGGCATTGAATGTATGATTGGCATTGTCAATCTTTATCATCTCCACATTAGGCATATTGCAGTTCTTTACGAATTGATAGCTTATCGATGGATCAAGTGTTGGATCTTGTTCACCGACACACACAAGAATCGGATTCTGATAATGATATATTTCATCTGAACAAATACTAAGATCCTTAATAAACTGTTCAAACACCAGTTCATATCTGCCATCGCTTGTATGAATCACGGTATATCCATGATCTGCAATCTCTTCCATGCTGAGTCCAGCTCTCAGAAAGTCAACCGGACGATCAGTGTTCACAGCACCATTGAATGTGATCAGGCATTTCGAAGGAAGTTCTGCACTCAAAAAAGCAATTCTTCCGCCCAAACTATGCCCAAGAATCCCGATACGGTCAGAAATGATTTTAGAATCATTCTGCAGCCATTCAAATGATGTTCTGGTTTCTTTGATCATGATCGAAATTCCATAATGGATTCGAGAGTATCTGTTTTCACCCATACTGCAGAAATCAATTCTGGCAGTGGCAATGCCATTCTCCGCAAGTTTCGCCGCTGTCTTTGCAAGCAGATAGCCGTCACCTTCCTTATATGCCATATAGCCATGCAGAAGCAGCACGCATGGAAAAGGTCCAGCTCCGTCCGGATACATGATCACCATTGGAATATCGTGATCCACACACTTAATGAATATTCGTTTTTCAATCATTACTGCCGCCTCCTATAGTCAGTCAGGGATGTTCTGCATCAAGCACAGCTGTCAGCAGTCATACCATATTAAATCGATAAACCTCGACCGCTCTTATTTATCATTTTTAGATGATGGATGCCTGAATCATGATTGCCATTTAGCTGCCAAGTGTGCATTTTCAATTATAAGCCGTCTGTGTATGGTATCAATCTAAATTTTCATGTCTAGAAACTAGATCTTATGCACCACTGACATCAGTAACAATCAGACAAATGAAGTTCTCATTTTGCGCCCGGGAAATCTTCCGTAATAGTAAACAGAGCATGGCATTTTATTGTTTCCTGCATCTTGTTTTCGTCGATTTACTTTTGTCAGTAACGAATCAACAGGAACTTTCATGTATTAGTGATACTGTACAAAAAAACCGAGAAAACTGAATCCCGGTCTTTTGTACATTTATATTTACTTCCGACTGCCTGCAGACATCGCCTCATCCAGATACGCTTTGTTCAGCACATTGCGGATGAATGTCAGTCAGCAATGTGCTGGTACAGCTGTGCAATGATGTCAGCACATTTCTCAATGCCTAAAGTTCCGCTATTAAGAGCGACATCAAAGTTTTCTGCTTCACCGAATTTCTGATCTGTATAGATTCGGTAATAGGCAGCTCTGCGCTTATCCTTTTCCATGACGCGCTTTTCCGGCGAATCCATAAGCTTTCCATACTGTGTAACAATTCGGTTTACCCGTTTCTTCAAATCAGCATAAATATATACTCTGAGACAGTCCACTCTGTCTTTGAGCACATAATCTGCACAGCGTCCCACAATAACACACGGTCCTTTGTCGGCAATCTCATTGATTGTCTTACACTGTGCCTCCCAGATCAGATCCTGATTGGAGCGGCCGCCCAGGAGATAGGAATCTCCAAAAGCATTTGACAGCCAGCCGCCGGTATCAGAATACTCTCCATGTTCAGCCACATACTCTTTAGCAAACCCTGACTTTTCAGCAATCTGCTCAATGATTTCCCTGTCATAGCAAGGAATGTTCAATGCCTCTGCAGCAAGTTTGCCAATGGTTCTGCCGCCGCTGCCAAACTGACGGCTGATCGTAATAATGCGATTCTTCATATTGACTAACCCCTCTCTGTTTTAATGATCTGCGTCCTACTACTGTATATATAAATTTTATCACGATGTCCGATTTTGCGAAGACAAATGTCTGCAGAGCAAACCGGTATGCATCAGTTTTCAGGCATATCTGACAGATTATATGATTGCATGTTTCGTATTTTCGTATTTTCGAAAACGTTTTCTTTACTATAATTAGACAGAGCTACGTGTCTTGCTGGACAGGAGGATAACAACACATGAGTTTTCCAAAGACATTTCTCTGGGGCGGAGCAACCGCAGCCAATCAATGGGAAGGCGGCTGGAATCTGGATGGCCGCGGCCCAGCGCTGACTGATGTCACAACTGGCGGTACTGTAACAGAATCAAGAATGATAACCTATATTGACAAGGACGGAAAACACGGAAAACTGTCCAGAGGGGAAAGGCTTCCTGAAGGAGCTCATTACGCTTGTCTCGATGAGTGCTACTACCCGAATCATGATGCCACCGACGGCTATCATCATTACAAGGAAGATATTGCTCTGTTTGCTGAAATGGGCTTCAAGGTATACCGCATGTCCATCTCCTGGAGCAGACTGTTTCCAAATGGAGACGAGATTGAGCCAAACCGCAAAGGCATTGAATTCTACAGAAACATCTTCAGTGAACTTAAGAGCCATGGCATTGAACCGCTTGTTACAATCTGGCATTTTGATACTCCGCTTTATCTGGAAGAACATTATGGCGGCTGGAGCAACCGTAAGCTGATCGACTTCTATGTCAGGTTTGCGACCGCCTGCTTCAATGAGTTCAAAGGTCTTGTTCACTACTGGCTGACGTTTAACGAGATTAATAACACCATCATGTTTCTGGATCTTGGTCAGGAAGGCTCTCTTCCTGACAGTGCCTATACGGACGCCTATCAGCAGCTGCACTATCAGTTTGTCGCAAGTGCAAAGGCAGTACAGATCGGTCACGCCGTAGATCCTGATAACATGATCGGATGTATGATCTGCGGCATCTGCACTTATCCGGCAACCTGCGATCCTAAGGATGTTCTTAAGAACAGACATCAGTGGGAAAAGAACCTCTTTTACTGCGGTGATGTACAGTGCAAAGGAGCATATCCATCCTTTACGCAAAGACTCTGGGATGAGCACAATGTCAAGCTGGATATCACAGATGAAGATCTTTTGGATATCAGCCGCGGTACTGTGGATATGTACACATTCTCTTATTACAATTCTCAGATTGTCACAACCCATGAGGTCAAGGATAAAGTCTCAGGCAATTTCTCCGCCGGAGCCCGCAATGAATATCTAACATATTCCGACTGGGGATGGTCATTTGATCCAATGGGGCTTGATTACTTCCTTGAAGTCATGAACGACCGCTATCATAAGCCGCTGATGGTCGTTGAAAACGGCCTTGGTGCATACGATACAGTCGAAAACGACGGCTCTATCCATGATACCTATCGCATCGATTACTTCCGTGGACATATCGAAGCAATGCGGAAAGCACTGGATAACGGGGTTAATGTCATTGGCTATACAACCTGGGGCTGTGTTGATGTTGTATCTGCCGGAACCGGTGAACTTCGCAAGCGCTACGGTTTCATCTATGTCGATGTAGACGATGATGGCAACGGAACTTACACAAGAAGCCGCAAAGATTCCTTCTTCTGGTACAAAAAGTGCATCGCCAGCTGCGGAACAGATTTGAAATAATACAGAAAAAGACACCCGGATGAATCATCTCATCCGAGTGTTTTTTCATATTCCATATTGGCTGTCCGATCTTGTTCAGTATCTCTGGCTGTTTATTCCATGTTGGCGTGTCTTCCAAACATCGTGTTGCTGTCCATGTGCTGTGTTTCCATCAGCATCATAATGACGATATCCAGATAAATACCTTCTGACTGTTCAAATAAAGATCCCATGGGCTGAATAGATTTCACCTCGCCCTGCTTTGCGCTCTTTGGAGATGGTGCGCTGATAACAATCACATCATCCGCTATTTCTGCGATCAAAGACTGCGGATTGATCGTGATCAGCGCCACTTTAGCACCGACTTCCTTAGCCTTTTCTGCGTGATTGACCATGGACTTGGTTGACCCTGATCCGCTGCAGATGACGAGCAGTCCATCTTTGGTTATATTGGGTGTGCATGTTTCTCCTACCACATAGCTCTTTCTGCCCATGTGCATGAGACGCATAGCAAAGCCTTTGATTTCAAAACCGCTTCTTCCAGCACCGGCACAGAACACTTCTTCTGCATTCAGCAGGAGATCAACAAATCGGTGTGTGGCATCCGCATCAATTCCAGTCAATGTCTGATTAAGTTCTCCAAGCACGACGGACGCATATTCCTGATAATTCATTCAGCTACCTTCTCCACTAAGCGGGACTTCAATTCTTCTGCAGCAGCTGAAGGATTTTCTGCTGTGCAGATTGCACCGCCTACAACGATGATCTCTGCGCCTTCTTCAACAATGGTATCAATGGTAGAAAGCTTAACGCCGCCTGCAACCGCACTCTTTGCATTCCGAAGTACAGCATTTACTATTTTAAGATCTTCCAGCGGATTCTTTCCGGTGTTCTGAATGTCAAAGGCAGTATGGACACATACGTAATCAACCCCGAGATAATCAACTTCTCTTGCTCGTTTTGCAAGATCTTCGATCTCAATCATATCAACCATGACTTTGGTTCCGTGTCTTTTGGCACTCTTGACTGCACCCAGAATTGTTGCATTATTGGCCGCTGCCAGTACTGTCACAATATCTGCTCCGGCATCAAAGCATTTGTCTGCTTCATATTCTCCGGCATCCATGATTTTGGCATCTGCCAGCACCGTCAGTTCAGGAATAATTTTCTTGATCGCTCTGACCGGAACCATGCCCTGTTCAATGATAAATGGGGTGCCAATCTCGGCAATATCAATAAATCCTCTTGTTTCTTTCAGCAATTGGATGCACTGGTCCAATGTCAGTGTATCCAGAGCAGCCTGAAGTTTCATAAGTGATACCTCCTGTATTGAGCATAATAAAAGCGTGTCGATAATTCAATAACGATGTCAGTCCATCGCTGTTTTTTCAATATATTTCCGTTCCCGGTACAGCAGCAAGGCCAGAATAGCGGCAAATCCGTAGGCAGCTGCACTGAAGAGAAAAGAGAGTTTTGGTCCCGAAGAATAAATGAATCCTGCAGCCAGAGAGCCTGTCACACTGCCAACTGCACACATGGAGTTATATACACCGACATAAATACCTCTGTTATGACCATCGCCGAATACACCGATCATCGCCTGAAGCAGAGGCTTATACACTGCACTGAAGCCAAAGAATAAAACATTGAGAATAATAAACGGCACAATGGCATCAATGCCGCAGACTGCAGCAGTCATTGCAGTGCAGATCACCAGCACCGGAATCACCGATTTGAAAATATCGGTTTTCTTCATCAGCCAGACACAGATCGTGGAATTAGCCAGAAGTGTAATCAGCGCAACAGCGCCTTTAAGCCATCCATTCATAGATGGCGGAAACCCATACTGATCCTTGATAAAGTAATTAAAGCAGTTATCGAATGCCGTGCTGGCAAACATTGTCAGAGCAATAACGCCAAGAAACATGGCAAACGCAGCGGTCATTACAGACCTTGCATCAAGAAAGGCCCGAAAGGGATTGGACTGACGAATCAGATCGTGCTTATCCAGTCTGATCTGATTCGAGTCATGGTCTTTCACAAACACTCTTGCATATACTCCAATCAATGCCAGTGAAATCCACTGAACATTGAAGCACACATACACTGATACATCTCCCAGCAGACCGCCAACCATATAGCCAAAGGCAGACATAACTGCAGAAATCGTCGCAGCTTCCGCCAGATACCTGCCTTGTTTTTCCTTTTCGGAATTCTCCATGATATACAGAATCTCGCCCACAACGAAGTTGGAAGTAAAGAAACCTGCCAGCAGTCTGGCACAGATGATCATCCAGGATTCTGAAGACAGCATAAAGAGCAGCTGGCCAAGGGCATATCCATATAACCCAATTTCCATGATACGTGAAGCACCAAAACGTTCTGACAGTCTGCCCCAGAGAGGTGACATCAGAAAGCTGCCCAATGCCATGCATGCATAGGCAACTCCAAACATCCAGTCCGGCATTCCAAGATTCTGAAAGAACGTCGGTTCAGTCGGGTGAGCCAGATTGGCTGTCAGGTTATACATCGCAACCAGAATCATCATTCTTCGTATTGATACTTTTCCCATATACGATTCTTTCCTCTGCACAATGGATTAATTATATCGTCAGTTCCATTTTCCTTCCATACGAAAATAGTTCCTTATCATGATATGTGCCGAACAGATATCTCTTTTACACCATCCAGAAAAGAAGATTGCTGATTGGGCAGCGAAGACATTGGCTGCTATTTCCCGACATATTCTTACAATCGCCGGCTTGAATGGTATTATTTAAATAATGGCAGAATGGAACAGCAGGACAGGCGGTGATAAGTGTGCTGAAAATTGCAATATGTGATGATGAAGAAAAGGCTGTTGCTCTGGACAGGCAGATTGTTGAAGACAGTCTGCAGACACATGGCATCGGCTTTGAAATAACCGCCTATACCTATAGCCGCAATCTGCTCTGTGATATTCTCGATGACCATTTTTTCTATGATCTGATCCTTCTGGATATTGAAATGCCTGGAATCAGCGGTATGGAAATTCCGCAGAAACTCAAAAATGTTCTGCCTAATGTCCGGATTATCTTTGTGACATCTCATACAGAGTATGCGATTGATGCCTTTGAACTGTCTATATTCCGCTATGTGCCAAAGAACAATCTGGATCCAAAATTATCTGACGCTGTGATTGATGCGGCCAGACTGATTGAGCTGGAAGCCGGACAGGAATATGCGGTCAGGACCGCAAGCTGCATGGAGAAAATCCCATATAAAGATATTCTCTGTATTCGTCGTGACGGTAAAAATTCCATGATTGTAACTCACTCCGGAACATCAAGGGTCAGAAGAAGCCTGCAGCAGGTTTTTGAAGATTTGAATACACCGGAATTTATCTATATCGATCGAGGCTGTATTGTAAATATTATTCACATCATGAAAATCATCGATGGGATGGCTGTTCTGAAGAATGGCGAACAGCTGCCGATCAGCCGTTCCCATCTGCAGGAAGTAAAGCAGAAAATCAATCTGTTCTGGGGAGCTCACATATGACGGAATGGATTCTAATCATTTCCTATTTTCTTACCAACTCCATACGATTGTTTCTAGGGCTCTTCCTTGCAGCAGCGATGCTCAACTTTTCGCTTTTGAAAAGAACACTGCTCTTCGCTGCCGCCGGCGGAATTGCCGTAACTGCACTGCAGATCGCTTCCTTCCCAAGTACCGGTATTCTGACTTTTGAAATTGCAGTGATCACTGCAATCGCCTATTGCCATCAGCGAAAGAATCTCAGGATCTGTCTGTTTCTGATTTTCTTCTATGAAATAGGAGCAGGGCTTTGGGATTTTCTGTTTCAGGCAGGGCTGGGAATTATGTTTCGATCGGAACGCTTTATCAGTTCTTCCACTATAGAATCTCTGATCGGAATCTGGCTTTCACGTCTGCTGATACTTATCCTGGCAATCATGCTGGCCAGAAAGAACACAAAGAACAATAAGATAATCCGACCAGTATCGGCGATTGGCATTTCAGGCATGTTTTTCGCTGTGGCACTTTCCCAGCAGAAAATCCTTCCGCTGAATGAAGATCTGATCAGTACATGGATTATTCAGTCAATGTTATTTCTATTTGCAGTCATGATTTACCGAATCAGCAGACAGCACGAAATGGAACTGGAGATTGCGCAGCTGAAGCAGGAACAGGCAGGTATTATCGAGCGTGATTATCAGACACTGCGACGCACTTACGAGGATAATGCCAAATTGTATCATGATCTGCACAATCATATAG
>SABF01000253.1 GCA_009929095.1 Erysipelotrichia bacterium | reverse complement strand
CTTTACATCAGAAGGATTGCATTCATAGAATCGAACATCATGTTCAAGCTGTGAAAAATCAACATTTCCTGTTCGAATCTGATGTGCAAGACGAATGACGTCGCTGCCCTCTTTCTGCCTGTAAATATGTGAAAGTCTGATCAGTGGAAAACAGCTGCTGTCGATCAGATCTCTAAGGACACATCCTGGCGATACTGAAGGAAGCTGATCTTCGTCGCCAATGATGCAGATTTTTCTAATATTCCTGCTTGCAAGCAGAAGATTGCCAAACAGCCAGTTGTCAACCATAGAAAATTCATCAATAATCAGCAGATCTCCCTGAAGCGGTTCGTCCTTAGTAACACCAAATGTGTTTGTTTCAAGATCCCATTTCAAAAGAGAATGTATTGTATATGCCGCGGTATCCGTCAGCTCTGCAAGGCGCTTGGCTGCTCTTCCGGTTGGAGCAGCACAGAGAATTGTACTGCCTGGATAAATCAGTCTGAATAATTCTGTCAGAGCTCTAACCACAGTGGTTTTGCCAGTTCCCGGCCCACCGGTAATGATCATGAATGGGTTTTTAAAAAATGATTTAATTGCTTCGACCTGATGTTCATCATAAGTAATCTGAAGATGTTCCTGAAGATCATTCAGATAATTCTGAAGAATATTATCGTCAACCTGATCAAGAAGCTCGTATGGAAATCTGGCAATAACTGAACTGATTGCATCTTCTGAATCATATTGTGATATCGGATAGATTCGATTTCCTTCCTGAACAAGCCGACGATTCATCAGTGCCTGCTGAAACAAAAGCTCATAATCACAGTCAACGCCGTGAGTGTCTTTGATAAAACGTTCTTTCAGCACGTTTTCATCTGTATAACTGTCACCGCTGCTCATGCAGAGATCCATACACAATGAAACAAGATACGCATACAGGCGGCGAACATCATTTTCACTGAAACCTAGACTCATGGCAATTTTATCTGCGGTTTTAAAACCAAAACCATCACATTCATCAATTACCCGGTATGGATTCTCTTTCAGGCGTGTCAGAGCTTCACTTCCATAAGCACGATTCAGCCGTATCAGATTGCGCATACCTATACCGTGAACATTTAGAAACTGAACCAACTGATCCATGCCTTCATCATTCTGACTCATTCCATCAGAAATAATCTGAATCTGATTTTCGCTCAAACCTGGAACTGTCCGCAGTATTTCCGAATTTTCCTTAATCAGAGCCAGACACTCATTGCCAATACTTCTAACTACTTTTTCAGCTGTTCTTCTGCCAATGCCGGGAAACTGTATACCTGATAGGAAACGGATGATTCCATCTTCCTCATTTGGAAGAGGCTTTTGTATGGATTCGATAGCAAACTGCAGTCCATATCTCGGATGTTCCGTATAGTGACCGCTTATCCGGTAGATGACATCCGTCTCAACTGCTGGAATCAATCCGACAGCCGTAATTGTTTTTTCAGTTTCATCCGCAAGTCTGAACTTCATAACAGTGTAAAAAGTTTCGTCATTACGAAAAACAATATGAACAGGTTTTCCAGTTAGAAATATTACTTCATCCATGAAACACCAATCCGATTGATCTTCTGCATTAAATCTTCATTATCGATAAATACACGATCAATAGTGCCTCCGCCCAAAACACTGTCATTAAGATAAAACACAGCTTCCTGACCGGGAGTAACACTTCTGATCATCTGCGGATATGCAACTCTGATGGAAGTCTCGTCAATTGGTTCTATCATGACATCATTGTCCTCCTGTCGATAACGAAACTTCGCATGACATGAAAGAGGCATCGCAAAATCTTGCAGATAATTAAAGCCTGTCACGATACAGCTGTTTGAATAGAGCCAGTCCTGATGAAGCTGATCTGTAACATATAACTGATTATTTTCAACATTTTTACCAATGACGTAGTATGGACCAGTACCGCCAATATCCAGACCTTTTCTCTGTCCAATGGTGTAATATAGTACTCCTTTATGAGTACCAACATTTCTTCCGTCGGCAATATCAATAATCGGACCAGATTTCATAGGCAGATAATTGCTAAGAAACTGTCTGAAGTTTCTCTCGCCAATAAAACAGATACCAGTAGAATCCTTCTTTTCAGCAATAGATAGAGAAAGCTCCTGAGCAATTCTGCGTACTTGAGGTTTTTCAATATCGCCAAGCGGAAACAGTATATCCGGCAGGACATTGCGGTTAATCTGAGCAAGGAAATAGGACTGATCTTTATTGCGATCATCAGCCTTCCCAAGAACTGTACTTCCCTGTTCATTCAAAACTGTTTTCGCATAGTGTCCGGTAGCAACTGTCCTAAAGCCCCTTTCATGAGCAAACTTCAGGAAGCTGTCAAATTTAATGTACTGGTTGCATAGTATGTCTGGATTTGGAGTTCTTCCACGTTTGTAATCAACGAGAAAGCGCTGGAATACTTCATCCCAGTATTCTTTTATAAAATCGACACGCAAAAGTTCAAGATCAAGCTTGTCAGCTACACTTTTTGCATCATTATAATCCTGCTCCTGAGAGCATACCGGATTATCAAGATCAGGATTTCCAAGGATATCATCATTGGTAAGTGAATCCCAATTGCGCATAAAAGCACAGGTCACATCATATCCCTGCTGCTTCAGAAGATATGCTGC
>SABF01000252.1 GCA_009929095.1 Erysipelotrichia bacterium | reverse complement strand
CATTTATCCGCTCCGGCACGAAGCATCTTTCTGATATCCTCGGTCGAACGGATTCCGCCGCCGACTGTAAACGGAATAAAAATCTGCTCCGCTGTTCTGGCTGCCGTCTGCACCATCGTATCCCGATGTTCATGTGTCGCAGTAATATCCAGAAAGATCAGTTCATCTGCTCCCTGTTCATAATACCTGCGAGCCAGTTCAACAGGATCACCAACTTCCTTCAAACCTTCGAAGTTGATGCCTTTGACCACTTTTCCATCTTTGACATCCAGACAGGGAATAATTCTTTTAGTCAGCATCTTCCCTTCTCTCCTTCTCTGATCGCTTCTGAAAGACTCAGTGTACCTGCGTACATCGCCTTGCCGGATATTGCGCCATAGAGATTCAATTCAGCCAGATCGCTGATATCCTTCAGATTGTGAATTCCGCCGCTGGCGATCAGATTGCAGGATACCCTCTCCTGCAGTGACCTGAGCATCTCCAGATTTGGACCCGTCAGTGTTCCGTCCCGGGAAATATCCGTGAAGATCAGTGTTGAAGCTCCAAGGTTCTGCATGCGCTCTGCAAAGTCCAGATAATACTCACTGCTGTCATTCAGCCAGCCGGATCCTGATACCATGCCATTATGACAGTCCATGCCAATCGCTATCTTTGTTCCATAGTTGCTCAGTGCATCCTTTAAAAATACTTCATTACAAATAGCTGCCGTTCCCAGGATCACTCTGGCAATGCCATGATTCAGGTAATATTCCACATCCGGCATGGTACGGATACCGCCGCCCACTTCTACAGACACCCGAACTGCGTGCGCTGTTTCAATCACCAGAGAATCATTGACCCGGGTTCCTTTTTTCGCACCGTCCAGATCCACCATATGAATCCACTCCGCACCTTCGTGTTCAAATTTCAGTGCAGTATCCACTGCGCTGTCTGCGACAATTTCTTTTCTTTCATAATTTCCCTGGTAAAGCCTGACCGGCTTGCCGGAGATCACATCAATTGCCGGGAGAATAATCATGCAAATTCCTCCGCGTAGCAGTTCAGCATCTTCAATCCGTCTTCACCGGACTTCTCCGGATGAAATTGAGTGCCGATCACATTCCCGTGCTGAACGATTCCCGGAATCCTCAGATGTCCGTAAGTCGAATAAGCAGTCAGATCTTTTTCTTCATACTCTGAGGCATACCAGGAATGTACATAGTAGACATATGGCCGTACACTGAGATATTTCTGCATTGGGGATTCATGATTCCATTCCAGTATGTTCCAGCCGATCTGCGGAACCGTCAGCCCGGGTTCCTCCATGCGAATGATGTGTCCTTTTAAAAAGCCAAAGCCTTTGCAGTGTCCATCTTCTTCACTGTCCTCAAACAGCATCTGCATGCCAAGACAGATTCCCAGCAGCGGCTTTCCATTACGCACCATATTGCGAATCGGTTCTTCCAGCTGGCGCATGCGGATATTATTCATGCATACATGAAAGGATCCGACTCCCGGCAGGATCAGTTTATCGCAGCTTGCAAGCATGGATGGATCACTGCTGATCAGACACGGCTGATCCAAATGATGCAGAGCATTCTCCACGCTGCGAAGGTTGCCCATGCCGTAATCTATAATCCCGATCATTCTTCCAGCATGCCTTTCGTAGACATGACACCATCGCCGGTTATCTTCACCGCTTCTTTCAGCGCATGACCAAGTGCTTTGAAGATTGCCTCGATTCGGTGATGATCATTTTCACCGTAATAGACATTCACGTGCAGGGTAATGCCGGCGGCATTCGCAAATGCCCTTAAGAATTCCGGTACCATTTCTGTAGACATCATGCCGACTGTGTCCCGATCCAGTTTGCAGTGGCATACCGAGATCGGCCGGCCGCTGATATCCAGTGTCACATTGCACAGCGTTTCATCCATCGGCAGGGTAAAGCTGCCATAGCGATTGATTCCTCTTCGATCACCGAGTGCTTCCTTGAACACCGAGCCAAGTACAATGCCGCAGTCTTCAATCGTATGATGGTCATCCACATCCAGATCGCCATCGGCAGTCAGGGTGAGATCAAAGCCGCCATGAAATGCCATCAGAGTAAGCATATGGTTGAAGAATCCCACACCGGTATCAATCAATGACTTGCCGGTTCCATCCAGACTGATGGAACATGTGATTCTGGTCTCATTCGTGCTGCGTTCAAGTTCTGCTGTTCTCATTATCCTGCCTCCGTTTCGAATGCATTCAGTACGCTGAGCACTGCCTGCAGTTCTTCCTCTGTTCCGATTGTAATACGGAAGGAATCATCGTGATAGCTGCGAATCGCAATGCCGGCACTTTGAAACCGATTCAGAAGTTCTTCTCTATCACTGCTGCGTCCGTATAGAAAGTTGGCGCTGGACGGATAAAATACCGTCCTCTTCATATTTCTGACCTGATTAAGCATCCGCTCTCTGCGCCTGACAGTTTCCGAAGCCGCTTTCTGAAACTCTTCGGCGTGATTCAGAACAATGCAGGCCGCCTTCATGGCCAGAGTGCTCAGTGCATATGGAACCTTTGCGGCTTTCATTCTCTGCATGGCATCCTTCTGTCCAGCCAGGAAGCCAACCCTGAGTCCGGCTGACGCATAAGCCTTGGACAGCGTTCTGGTCACATAGAGATTGGCATACTCTCTGACC
>SABF01000251.1 GCA_009929095.1 Erysipelotrichia bacterium | reverse complement strand
CGTCAGTTTCTCGAAACCCTGCCGGACCACAAAACCGTGGTGCTGGATCGGGTGCCGACGGTTGAAAATCTCGCGCAAATTGCCTTTGACCGATTGAAGCGCATTTTTCAGGATGAAAATCTGCGGTCCGCGTTCCACATGCCCGATCAGATTGATCCCCGGAATCGGCGTAATGCCACGCGCCTTGGCATAAGCAACCAGCTCCCGCAATTGCGCCTGAGTCCAGGCGGACGGCAACCCCGAATCCGGTTCAAGTTTCGACTCGAAACAGCCGCCGACTTCATAAACCACAATGTTATACCCCAGCCGCGCCATGACCTCGACGCTGCGCCGAACGATTTCCATTCGGGTCGCCGCATCCAGTCCGAACGAATTCAGGCAGTAGAATATACCGCCGATAACTGCTGCATATTTCAGGAAACTGTTCAGAAGATGTCCAAGCGTTTCACTGCGGCTGCCAAATCTGCTGAGAAAATAGACAATGATAAAACGAAGAAGCCAGGAAAAGATAATGACCTCTGTCATGATAAAGACACAGTAGGTAACGGAGAACAGATTCAATCCCTGCTCCCACTTCTGCCCCATAATGTAGGAAATGATGTAATTATCCATTGCCTGTGTGCGAAACGCTTCAAGATACAGCGCCAGGCAGGCGGCTGTCAGGATCAGGAATACTGATGTTACAGAGGACAGTTTCTGCTCCGGTGTACGGACAGACCACGGAATGTTTTCTCCATATCTGCTGACTGCACTCTGGGTCATCTGCCGAATGCCAGTCAGGCGGCTCTGCCTGAAGAACGCTGTGCTATCCTTAAAACTCTTTTCCTCATCGGAATCAGGATTCATGCCGGAGGCAGTGGGGTTCTTGGAAATTGTCATCAGCAGATAGATGATCATGATAATGATGAAACTGAGCAGCGTTACTGCAATAGCTCCCGGCACCCGCTGTGAATAAATAACAGACAGCGGAAAAGCCACATAAACATAATCTGAATTATTGTAAAGACTGCTGCTTACAAAACACGGTGTTTCCTCGATCGTCTGGAATCCGGAGTAATCATCACTCAATGCAGGAGCAGACAGGCCGATGACAGATGCCTTGCGGCCGATCATATCTGTATCATGATCAGCGGATATCTCCCCGGTTTCAGCATTGACCGCAAAGAGAAAACCCTCCTCGCCAACGCTGGTACCGGTAAGTGTGCTCTGCAGTCCGGTTGTGACCATACGTCTTTCCAATTTGGAAGGATCAACGCCGATTTGCACCATACCGTTGGCGTCCTGGCGCTGTACACCGATGTACTGCATATATTCGCCAAGTTCATCATATTTTGCGTCCTGTACATATGTCAGACTGGTGCCGTTTACAACGGACCAGAATGAATAGGACTGTGATTCCGGATCTGTGTTGAGGTGGAAAGCACGATTTTTTTCACTGATGCCAACGGCATCCCCCTCTTCATTAAATACATAGATTGCACTGATGCCTGCTGTATCTGCCAGATTCATCAGAGTGTCATGATTGATCATGTTCGGATCAAGTCGCAAAGTATAGGCCAAATGCTGTGCCAGCAGTACATAATCGCTGTTGAATTCTTTTTTCAGCTTATCTGATTCCGTTTTGTCTCGATTCAGGATAGTCTCAACAGATGTCAGCCATCCTTCTGACAGCGTCCCCTGTCTGGACAGCGGTCCTAAGGTCTCCAGATAAAATGTAATCGTTAGGATAGCAACCATACCAATAACAATCACAGCCCGGATTTTCTTGCCGATATTCGAATCATAATAAAGTCCAAATGGCAGTTTTCTGCGTTCCATCGGCTTTTCCGGATGAGCAGCAAGATCCTGGCGTATAAAATCAGAATAAATAATCAGAAGCGAAATGACAATGACGTATACAGCCTGAATCAGTTCGATTGTCATACGATTGCGGCTTACAACATCCTGGTAATTTTCGGCAGTGATCAGAAGTACATTTTCATTTCTTTTAGCACTGACATACATTTTTTCCCCATTGATGAATGAAGTGCCATTATAACCATCCTGAATGACGGAAAGATCAAACCCGGCACCGACCGCATCGTTTCCTATCAGATTGTTGAATTTGGAATACAGAATAGTCTGAGAATCAAGATCAACAGCAGTGACCAGATTGGAACTGTCGGCACTCAAGGACCCAAGTATTGCAGAAATGCTGTAGTAGGATTCCAGCTGATTCAGTTCAGTCGTGAAACTTCTGCTGTACAGAAGTGTTCTGCCCTGATTCAGACGAACAGCATAGTATCTGCTATTATCCACCGTCACAGGCCGAAGATTCGTAATCAGTGCAGCAATATCTTCCTGCTCCATTGCAAGATTGAATCCATTCATTTCCATGACGTTTCCATTGGCATCCAGAAGCGCATATCCCTTCAGACGCCACTCATCTGACAGTCCGCCCAGTTCTCTCTGCCCATTGATATGATGATCAAGATAATAAGCAATTACCTTCCCCTTAGCAGCAGCTGATGCGTCAAAGGAAGCGAGATTTTCTTTTTTTGTTGCTTCAGCGAGTTTAATCTTGTCAACCATCAGATTCAGTTCTGTTTCATTATCTGATTTCTGCTGTTTCAGATTTGAAATACTGCTCATGCCATGCAGCAATCCCTGCATAACAACAATTCCAGCAAAAAGTATAATAATCTGAAT
>SABF01000250.1 GCA_009929095.1 Erysipelotrichia bacterium | reverse complement strand
GTATGAGCGCATGCGCAGCATCTCCGGCATCATCTTCTGCATCATCTTCGGCAGCTGATCAGATATCTGGATCTGTTGCAGCATCAGGCTCTTCTGCACTGCTCCCGCTTGTTCAGGAAGCAGCCAATGAATATATGAACAAAAATCCGAATGTATCAGTTACTGCCAATGGGGGCGGCAGCGGAACAGGTCTTCAGCAGGTGTCTGATGGAGCGGTTGATATCGGAAACTCCGATGTGCCGGCAGAGGAAAAGATAGACGCATCACTTGCGGCAGAATTGGTCGATCATGAAGTGGCCTTCATTACCGTTGCGGCTATCACAAACACGGAACTTGGTGTTGCGAATCTTACATCTGAGCAGCTGGCGGGAATCTTTACTGGAACAATCTCCAACTGGAGTGAAGTGGGTGGTCCGGATCTTGATGTCATGCTGGTGACCAGACCTTCTTCTTCCGGTACAAGAGCGCTGTTCAGACAGTACGCACTGAATGGTGCAGAAGAAGCTTCCAATGAAGCACTGGAGACAGATGACTCCGGAACTCTGATGCAGACAGTGCAGGATAATAAAGGAGCCATTGGTTACGTTGCACTTCCTTACATTATTAACAGCAATACAGTTCAGGCAGTATCAATTGACGGTGTAGAGCCGACTTTGGCCAATACATGCAGCGGCGAATATAAAGTGTGGGGTTATGAGCACATGTATACAAAGGGTGAAGGCAGCGCTGCAGCACAGGATTTTATCAGCTATATCCTGGGCAGTGAATTCTCAGCCAAGGCAGAAAACATCGGCTATGGCGTGGTTTCCAAACTCTCATCTGCAGCAGTTGAAAGCCATAAATAAAATGAGTTCCGTCAGACTTCCAGCGAAGTCACATGACGCAAAGGAGAAGTCCTGGCAGCGTCTTGTGACTTTCTCTGGTATTGCAATCATTGTGCTGACGCTTTCAATTGGTGCGTTTTTGATTGTCAAAGGAAGCGGAACATTTCTGGAACTGAGACATTCTGTTCTGGAGTTCCTGTTTTCCTCCGACTGGAGTCCAAGTGACAGTGTTACGGAATATGGCGGCGGTGTTGGCGCGGCAGTTTACATTGCCGGATCACTGCTGACGTGCGGATTGGCATTGCTGATTGCACTTCCGTTTTCTCTTGCTTCAGCGGTACTCATGACTGAGATTTCACCAAAAGCCGGAAGAAGACTGTTTCAGCCAGCGGCGGAAATCTTTCTTGGGATACCCTCTGTTGTATATGGATGGATCGGTCTGACTGTGCTGGTCCCATTCATCAGAGATGCATTTCATGCAAAAATGGGCGGCTTTTCAGTGCTGGCTGCCGGCATCGTCCTGGCAGTTATGATATTTCCGACAATCACAACAATTTCAGCTGATGCGATCCGCAGTGTTTCTAAAAGTGCGCGTGAAGCCGCGTATGGACTTGGCTGTACCCGCTGGCAGGTCATTCTGCATGTTGTGCTTCCTTCCGCTTTTTCCGGCATCATGACCGGTGTCATTCTCGGTCTTTCAAGAGCGTTTGGCGAAGCTCTTGCAGTTGCCATGGTAATTGGCAAAACACGGGCATTCCCATCTTCCATTCTTTCGCCGACCAGCAATCTGACCTCTGCGATTGCGGCGGATATGGGCAATACCGCAAATGGTGGAGAGCATAATCTTGCATTGTGGTCGATGGCATTGCTGCTATATCTGATTTCTATTTTGTTTATTGTTGCAGTTCATCGCATCGCTGATCATAGAAAGGCAAAAGATGAAGGCTGATCGATCTAATTCAAATATCCGCCGTGCAAAGCGAACGGACCGGTTGATGACAGCAGTATTCTACGGATGCGACGGATTCTTTCTGGTTCTTCTGATTTCTCTTGCTGCATATATTATCGTCCGAGGAATTGCTGGCTTCTATCCTGGCATCCTTGCCTTTGATATCAATGGGATTGGCAATCAGCTGTTTAATACGGTGTATCTGGTATTTCTGTCACTTGCAATCAGTGTGCCGATTGGGATAGCAGCCGGGATCTATATGGCGGAATATGCAAAGCCAGGCAGATTTCTGAAATTTTTAAGAATTTCCATAGAATCCCTGTCTTCTCTTCCTTCCATTGTTGTCGGTCTGTTTGGCTACCTTGTATTCATTCTGATGACTGGGATGAAATGGAATCTGTTTGCCGGCGCTCTTTCGGTATCCATTCTTTCTCTTCCCTCCATTACTTCAACCGTTGAAGATGCACTGCGGGCTCTTCCAAAAGGCTACCGTGAAGGCTCGATGGGTCTTGGTGCTACCAAGCGTCAGACAATCCTGAATGTTCTGCTTCCTGCCTGCATGTCCCGCATTATGACAGGGATTCTGCTGGCTGCCGGACGAGGATTCTTTCACATCAGTCCCTATGGAGATGCCGAACCTTGTCCGTTTTCGCCATATTCTGATATGAATGTGAAAGATACATCTCTGCAGGAAGCAATGGATTCAAAACTATTTCGAAAGTTGCAGGATCAAAGTATACTGATGGAAGAACACGCAGGAGGATGTGTACTGTTTGAAAAGAAGGAGCAGGTAGAAGCGCTCCTATAAGGAGGAAACTTATGTTTTCTATTTTAGTAGTAGAAGATGATGAGACTTTAAATAAAATGATCTGTGCAAAGCTGAAACAGGAGCAGTTCGAAGTGCATACAGCATTTGACGGAGAACAAGCATTAGAAAT
>SABF01000018.1 GCA_009929095.1 Erysipelotrichia bacterium | reverse complement strand
GATCAGGTAGATCATAACAAGAGCAAGTGCAATCATCTTCGCAAGTTCTGTCATCGTATCATTGATGGTCTTGTTCTCTCCGGTCACATCATAGCTGACACCCTCACTGAATGTGAGGCTGCTCAGTGTCTTTTCCACATCCTTAGAAACAATTCCGATGTTATAGCCGTCTTTCAGAGTAATGGAAACAGGAATTGTTCTCTGCTGATTCTCATGACTGATTGATGCGCTTCCAGTTCCATCCGCAATGTCGGCGATGGAGCCAAGCGTGATATCCGTGCTTTCCTGATCTTTGGAACCGGAAAGAGTATAGGAATTTAGCTTGGAAACATCTGACTGGATGGCAGTGTCATGGACAATCCTGATCGGATAATCGCGGCTGTCAATGGTAACTGAGGGTCCGGCGGCAGATCTGCTGAGATCTGCAGACAGGGCACTGTATACCTGTGCGACAGTCAGACCATATTCCATTGCCTGATTCTTTTGCACGGTGATTCGCTTCTCTTTCGTTGTTCGGGAATCTCCGACTGTCAGAGAGGCAATGCCTTCTGCAGAAGACAGAGCGCTCTGAATCTGTTCGGCATCATGGTACATGCTGTCCATGTCAGATCCGCGCAGGTTGATTGTGATCCCTGATCCGCCAAGTGCTGACATATCCATGACCGAGCTGCTGATCTCCAGTGTGCATGGAAGATCGGAGGTCTTTTCCTTCACTTCTTCGGCAATCTCTTCCGCACTCATGGTTCGCTTGTCTTTCAGAATGATATATAGATCTGCAGTATCACTGGTGCTGACGGTGCTCATAAGAGCAGTACTGCCAGACTGCATGGCTCCGACATCTTCAACGTCGGCAACACTCAGAATACGGGCAGCAGCTTCATCACAAACTGCCTGGGTTTCCTTTGCTGTGGAATTCTCATTATTCATGCTCAGAGTGATTGTCATCTGTCCGGCATCGGCACTTGGGATAAAGGAAGTCGGCATACGGAACAGCTGTACGGTACACCAGACAAACAGCACAGTAACTGCAAGCATCAGAACTGCTTTGTGATGCAGTGCACTGCGGAGCGATCTTCCATATAACTCAGTCATGCGATCAATGAAGCGATTGTCTTTCTCAGAGGTGCGCTTCAGCAGTTTGGAGCTCATCATAGGTACAACCGTTAATGCGACAGCAAGTGATGCAAGCAGAGAGAATGCAATCGTCAGGCCCATATCGACAAAAAACTGCCTGGCAATGCCGGTCGCAAATACGATTGGCACAAACACGCATACTGTTGTCAGAGTAGACGCAAAGATTGCACCGCTTACCTCTCCAGCCCCCTGAACGGAAGCTTTCAGCAGACCCATGCCGCTCTTTCGCAGACGATAGATATTCTCTATTACGACAATTGAGTTGTCCACCAGCATGCCGACACCAAGTGCGAGACCGCCAAGGGACATAACATTCAAAGTAATGCCGTCAAAGTACATGACAGTAATTGCGACCAGAAGAGAGATCGGAATAGAGAAGCTGATGATGATTGTCGGTTTCCAGTCTCTGAGAAACAGCAGCAGTATAAGCAGTGCAAGTATGCCGCCCTGAAGCAGATTCTGCAGTACTGAGCTGACAACCATATTGATATAGACGCCCTGATCAAACAGAACGGTGGATTTCACATCAGGATATTTCTGAGTCAGAGCTTCCAGTTCCTGGTTGATCTTTGCACATACTTCTGAGGTGCTGGCAGTACTTGTCTTCTGAATGCTCAGGATGATTCCGTCATTGCCGTTCAATTTGGCATAAAGGTCATCTGCGTTATCCTGCATTGAGATGTCAGCGACATCAGAAAGCTTGATGTTACCGATATCTCCAGCACTAAGATGAAACAGCAGCAGATCCTGCAGTTCATCCAGTGAGGAGAACTGATCGCCTACACGCACGGTAACAGACTGATTGTCAGAAGAAGTGATCGTTCCTGCAGGCATTGAGAAATTTTCAGCGGCAAGTATCTGACTGATCATCTTCGGAGTAATCTCAGAAGAGATATCAGCCTTTTCATAGGCGGCTTTCTTGGAGTCGCTGAGCTTGGTCTGTGCATCATCCAGCTGTGTTCTTGCGGCATCCATCTGTGCCTGAGCGCTGGTAAGAGAACTGTCAGTAAGTTCCAATGTGCTTCCGGCACCGGCAATCTGAATCGATGCAGTCAGCTTTCCTTTTTCCAGTTCTTTGATGGCGGTATTCAGCTGGGAGATTTTATCATTGAGAGAAGACTTGACTGCCTGGGCTGCTGTGAGTTCTGTTTTCTTATAGCGCAGCGCTTCTTCAATCTCTGCCTTGCGGGCAGAGGATTCATCCAGTTTTATTCTTAATCCGTTCTGGTAAACTGTCAGCTGGGATTTCATTGTGCCGGCATCAGCAGCCGAAATTCCCTGTGCGGTCAGCGTGTCCAGCATGCTTTGAATAAGCACAGCAGATTCAGGATGCGGCGAAGCCTGCAGTTCGTCAATGATCTCCGCGACTGGCTTGGCATCATCGATTGATGCAAGAATCAAGAGGGCCTGATCAATCGCATTAATTCCGCTGTTCAGCTGATTGATCGCATCAGAATAAGCAGACAGCTCTGCATTCAATCCAGTGATATCGGAAGTCAGATCTGTTTCATGAGCGACAATTCCTTCCAGAGAGGACTGGGCTGAAGAAAGCGATGCAGAGGCATCTGCCAGGGAACTGATTGTTTCAGAAGTCTTCTGTGAAAGCTGGTCTTTGCCGGATTGAATCTTCGCTTTCCCATCATTGAGTTCCTTCTGCTTCTCATCAAGTTCAGCATAGCCGTCTCTGATTTTGACCTGGGCATCATAGAGTTCCTGATCAACACTCTGCAGCAGTTTATCATTAATTGCATCAATCTTCTTCTGATTCAGCTTTACCTCTATGCTGGACTCCAGCAGACCAATGGAAGATACCGATGCTGTTCCATCTATCTTTTCAATCTCCGGCGTGATGCCGCTGCCGGTGATATCTGAAAGCTCCTGGCGGGACAGATCAGAAGAGAAGGCAACTTCCATGACTGGAAGCATATTCGGATTCAGGGCAATGATATAAGGAGTGGAGACAGCGTCATCGAAGTATCCCTCAGCCATGGATATTCTGGAGTTGAGGTCCACCATGACAGAATCCATATTGGTATCATCTTCATACTGCAGAACTACCATGGATGTACCATCGCTGGAGGTGGATGTGATGTTTTTGATGCCGGAAGAAGTTGCGACAGTCTGCTCAATGACATCGGTGACAGTACGCTCTACTTTTTCGCTGGTGGCACCGGGATAGGAAGTATAGATGACCGCATAAGGCAGTTCGATCTTAGGCAGAAGATCAGTAGTCATATTCGAGAATGATACAAATCCGAGGATCAGACAGAGAATAATACTGACAATAACGGTATATGGTTTTTTAACACTGAAATTCTGCATAAGTCACTCCCTGATAAATCAATAGTGCTATTGTAACGCGTCAGTATTAAAAACCCAAAGCTGAAATCGTGATTACTTCAGGGTTTGATCTGCTGGTTCAGCCGTTAATGCAGCTCGCGGAATATACAGCGAAACAGGGAATCGATGTATACTTGAGACAGATTATTGACAAAGTGCAGATAGCTTTGGGCTTTGAATACTGATCAGAATGATTCAGAGGCATTTTCACTTATATAGACAGAAAAGGGTCGGCCGGATGGTAATATTCCTTGTGGCAGCAGGACTGACATTGGGATACATCGTATGTGCTGACTGCGGGTGAATGCTTTGGAATAAGGGCGGCGACTGCCTATCCGGCAGGAGCAGTGACTGCAATCCTCGCGGCACTGCTGTTCCTGTTCCGGCATCAGAAAATAAAAGAAAAACGGCTCCGGTTTCAGCAGACGCATAGATATGAAGGAAAATACAAGGAGGAACAACATGCAGATCAACGATGTGATTCACGGATTCAAGGTAATCAATGCCCGGGAAATAAAAGACTGCGGCGGAACTCTGTACGAGATGGTGCATGAAAAGACCAATGCCGGATTATGCTGGCTGAAGCGCGATGATGTCAATATGACATTCTCAGTTGCGTTCAAGACAATTCCGGAAAATGATACCGGAGTATTCCATATTCTGGAACACTCGGTTCTGAATGGATCCAGGAAGTATCCGGTCCGTGAACCGTTTGTAGAACTGCTGAAGAGTTCCATGCAGACATTCCTGAATGCAATGACCTATCCGGATAAGACGCTGTATCCGATCTCAACCAGAAATAAGAAAGACTACCGGAATCTGATGTCGGTATACATGGATGCAGTATTCCATCCGGCAATCTATGACAATCCGAATATTTTCCGGCAGGAAGGCTGGCACTATGAGATTCATCAGGAAGATGAGACGCCTTCCTATAAAGGGGTTGTCTTCAATGAGATGAAGGGCGCGTTCTCTTCCGTAGATGAAACAGTGATTACGGAACTGAATCGCATGCTGTTTCCGGATAACTGCTACCAATACGTTTCCGGCGGCGACCCAGTCAAGATTCCAACACTGACCTATGAACAGTTCATTGCCTATCATCAGAAATTCTATCATCCATCCAATGCCCGATTCTTTCTGGATGGGGATCTGAATATCGAAGATACTCTGCAGTTCATAAATGATGAATACTTATCTGAATATGAAAGACTGGATGTCAATTTTGATATTCCGATGCAGAAGCCGACTTCTGCAGCTGTGCATGTATATGACTATGAAATAGCAGAAGAGGATGATTCGTCAGATAAGACCATGGCTGCGCTCGCCAAGATTATTTCCTCCTATGATGATGTTGAACAGAATACAGCCTGGCAGGTACTGAGCCAGATTCTTGCCGGATCAAATGAATCGCCGTTCAAGAAGGCAATCCTTGCCAAAGGGCTTGGCCAGGACGTCGAACTGAATCTCTACGATGGCATTCAGCAGCCATGGGCGGTCATCATGGTGCGCAATACCAGCGAGGATAAGGCAGAAGAAGCACTGCAGACTTTGAAGGATACTGCAGAGGATCTTGTCAAAAACGGTCTGAATCATGAACAGATTCTGGCTTCTCTGAATCAGCTGCAGTTTCAGTATCTCGAGAAAAAAGAGCCGGCCGGCATCGTATTTGCGGCTTCTGCTCTGAGCTCCTGGACATACGGCGGTGATCCGGCTCTGTATCTTTCCTGCAAAGATGTTTACGATACACTGAGAAAGAAAACAGAAGAAGGATATTTCGAAGACCTGCTGAAAGACTTCCTGCTGGATTTTGACCATCTTTCTGCAGTCATAGCCAGACCTAACAGGAAGCTTGCAAAGCAGCGTCTTGAAGCAGAGGAAAAAGAACTGCGTGAAGCCAGGGACTCCTGGGGGAATCAAATCAAAGACAGAATCAGGGAAAATGAACTGCTGGATCAATGGCAGGGTTCTCCGGATACCAGAGAGCAGCTGGATACGCTGCCTAAACTGAGTCTGAGTGATATTGATCCCCTGCCGATGAAGTTCGTGCCGGAAGTAACGAAATTGGCTGGAGCAGAAGCGCTGATTTATCCAAAGGAAAGCACCGGCATTGCGTATCTGAATCTTTACTTCTCTCTTGGCGGCATAACACTCGATCATCTTCCTTCTGTAAGACTGTTCTCAGATCTTCTGAAGGATCTCCCGACACGGAAGCATAATGTAGAAGAACTGAATTCTCTGATTCGAAGAGATCTTGGAATGCTGAATTTTTCCAGTACGATACAGCGTGCACCGGACAGTGAACTATCCTGTATCCCTCTCTTCGTCATCACCAGCAGCTATTTGAAGGAGAATCAGTCACTGGCAGAGAATCTGATCACGGAAATTCTGACTGAGACCGTTTTCCGCCCCGATGAGATCAGTGTGCTGATCAGGCAGAAGCTGGATGAATACAGGCAGACAATGATTATGGCAGGACACGTATTTGCAATGTCCCGCGTCAGTGCTCACCTGAGTGCGGACGGTGTCGCTGGTGAATACTCCGGCGGCTATGCTTACGGACAGTATCTCAAGGCATTATGCGAAAATAAATCCGGGGAACTGGAACAGTTCATCAATGACGCAAAGATGTACCAGGAGATTCTCTTTGTCAGAAGCAGACTGACAGTCAGCTTCTCTGATCCTGAAGCGAAGCCGGCTGTTGAGCACCTGATCAGAAACTTCGAACTTGGGGATGCTCATCGCTGCACTGTGCGCTATCCGCTGCTGAATCCTGAAAACGAAGCAATCATCATCCCGGCTCAAATTGCCTTTACTGCTGCCGGCATCAATCTGAAGGCGGCAGGGGGAGAATATGATGGCTCCTGGCAGGTAATGGCACAGATTCTGACCTATGGCTATCTCTGGAATGAAGTTCGGGTCAAGGGCGGAGCGTACGGCACCGGATTCAATGCTCAGCCAAACAGCACTGTGTGCAGCTGGAGCTATCGAGATCCCAGTGCATCGGGATCCTTCCGGATCTTTACCGGATGCGGTGACTATATTGAAGACATGCTGAAAGATAAAAAAGATATATCTTCCTTTATTATCGGAACGATTGCCAAAAATGAACCGCTTCTCACACCGCAGACCCGAATCATATTCACGGATATGAAGCATTTTGTAGGGATGGATTATGATCAGGAATGCAGAGTCCGTACAGAGATTCTGACTGTTGAACCCGAAGATCTGATTCATGATGCAGAACTTCTCAAGCATGCATATCAGGATATGATATGCTGTGCCGTTGGCTCTAAGGATAAGCTGGATCAATGCACAGATCAGAATCTGACGACACTTCCAACCTTATAATCTTTATATAAAACCGCAGTTATGGTGTATGCTTAGATAATATATGAAGGGTACGATAAATGGGATTAAGCTGACAGAATACGGTATTTCCGGTATGCCGGTCATTCTGATAGGTGCAGCCGGGCCCGAACAGATCGCAAGAGCGGTTCCGTCGGTGCAGCTTTTCGGCGTGTCTGTACAGGACTGGAATAGAGACCTGTCACCATGGCCTGCTGAACGGGTATTCAAAGGCGGCGAAGCGTTTGGCGGTCAGGCGGATCAGCTGCTTCAAAGACTGATCAGTCTTCTTGATGAACGAAGTATTCCTTCCTGCATGATTGCCGGTTATTCTCTTGCTGGACTGTTTGCATTGTATGCCAGTACAAAAACAGATCGTTTTATCGGCTGTGCCTGCTGTTCAGGCTCACTCTGGTATCCTGGATTCATTGATTATCTCAGGGAACACCCGTCTTTATCGCGGTATGTATATCTATCGCTTGGCAGTCGGGAAAAGAATTCCAAATCATCGGTGCTGTCGCATGTAGAAGAGGATACAAGAGAAGCAGAAATCATCATTCGAAACACTGCCGCTTCAATCCTTGTGATCAATCCAGGCGGTCACTTTGAGGCAGAGTCTGAACGGATTGCCAGTGGGATATCCTGGCTGAATAATAAAATGTTAGAAATATAGATACACACTTGACGAAATGCAAATCATGATTATAATGAGAATTGATCTCATTAAGGAGATACAGAATGAATCGAAGATGTACGAGACAGAAACAGATTATCCTGCGCGTCATCTCTGGAGATGGAGTTCACATGACTGCAGATGAAGTTTATGCGGCAGTCAGAAAAGAAGATCCGGAAATCGGACTCGCAACAGTCTATCGCAACCTGAATCTGATGTGTGAAGAAGGCAGAATTCAGAAGGTAAGTGATAACGGCGTCAGTTTCTATGACGGAAATCCTGCTCCGCATGATCACTTTGTATGCAGAATCTGCGGAACTATTATGGATGCACCAACAACTTATGACAGAGCTCTGGATGCGGCAGTGGAAGAAGCTGGCGGTGTCATAGTCGACAGACACTCCATCATCTTCAGCGGCATCTGCAGTGAATGTATGGAAAAACAGAAAGAGAAGGAAAAGGAAAAATGGAGTTAAAAGGAACAAAGACAGAAAAGAATCTACAGAACGCATTTGCAGGAGAATCACAGGCTCGCAACAAGTACACATACTTTGCAGAAAAAGCACGTGAAGAAGGATATCAGCAGATTGCTGATCTGTTCCTTGAAACAGCTCGCAATGAGCAGGAACATGCAAAGCAGTGGTTCAAGGCTCTGTGCGGCGGCGATATCCCGACTACAGCAGATTGCCTGCAGATGGGCATTGACGGTGAACATGGTGAGTGGACAGACATGTATAAATACATGGCTGAAGATGCTCGCGCAGAAGGATTCACACGTATCGCAGCTCAGATGGATATGGTAGCTAAAGTCGAGAAGGAACATGAAGAGCGCTATACTAAGCTGCTTGAGAACCTGAAGACTGAAAAAGTATTTGCCAAGGACGAAGACGTTGTATGGCAGTGCGAGATCTGCGGCTACACACTGACTGGCAAGACAGCTCCAAAGATGTGCCCGCTCTGCGGCTATGCAGGAAGCTTCTTTGAAGTAAAGAAGACCAACATCTAATTATTCAGTTATCCCTTTCTAGGCAGTGGTCATTCAGGATCATTGCCTTTTTTATATGCAGAATAACTGAGACGTTATAGGATCGGGAGACAATATAAAATTAAATCTGGCGAGACGATACCTGAACGATGGGAATCTATTATCAAGAACTGAATAATCCGGGGACGGCAAAAGCTTAGTCAGGCAGCTGTGACTGCGGGGGATGTCATACAAACTGAATATTGATGAACGTTCAGCATTCCTGAGGGGGGGTTAAGGCTTGCAGAAGGAGCAGAACTATAAGGTGTATTTTTATCCTGCTTTATGAAGCCGCATGATCTGCTGCAGTTCTGAGCTGTTTCACAAAGCCGGGTATGATCATAACAGCGATTGATTAACCGTCTGCAAGCACAGGGCATAGTGTGCTGTGATCAGTGATCAGATCTGCCGCTCTTGTTTATCTTCCTGCAATATAGTTGATCAATTGCAGTTCGATGCATCACATTGCTTTCAGAGAAGCTAAAAAAGGCACGGGATGACAGTTGCAGAGAAAAAGTGGCAGATATGCCACTTTATAAATATCAGCATTGACTGATTGGGATATTATTCCGGCAAATTACTTGTGAGCTTCGTCAAATTCCTTCAGAATGTCAAAGCTGTGAGATGTTCCAATACGTTCTGCTCCGGCATCAATCATTGCGGCACATGTTTTCCAGTCACGGATTCCGCCGGCCGCCTTTACCTTTACTGCTGCACCGACAGTTTCCTTCATCAGTCTGACGTCTTCCACAGATGCTCCGGAAGTTCCGAATCCAGTACTGGTCTTAATATAGTCCGGCCGGATTTCAAGAGCTATTTCTGCGGCTTTTCTGATTTCATCTTTTGTCAGATAGCAGTTTTCAAAGATTACCTTGCAGAGCTTATATTTTGAATGGCAGGCTGCGACAATTGTCTGCATCTCATCTCTGATGTAATCATAGTTGCCTGATTTCAATTCTCCAATATTCAATACATAGTCTATTTCATCGGCACCGTCAAGAATTGCCTGTTCTGTCTCATATTTTTTGACGCGGATCGCAGTCTGACCAAGCGGGAATGAAATAGCTGCCCCGACATGGACGTCAGTGTCCTCCAGCTGATGCCGGCAGAAAGATACCGGTACTGAGTTGATAGCCACCATGGCAAAATGATTCTCTTTCGCTTCTGTACACAGACGAATGAAATCCGATTCTCTTGCGTCTGCTTTCAGCAAAGTATGATCAAACATGCGGCATAGCTGTTCTCTGGTAATCGTATTACTGTTCATTGCAGTGTTCTCCTTCTTCTGGTATCAAGATTGCTTTGGAATGATGCAGGCTCCAGGCATAGACCGACACAGATCTGCCGGGATAGATGATATAGAGAGCTTTGCGATAGGCATTGAGCTGATCTTTATATCGATTCAGGATCTCCTCCGGCTTGGCGCTGTCGGTCTTGTAATCAATCAGCAGAATTTCCTTCTCGCCGATTGCAGCAAAGTCCATGACACCGTGCATGCGGAATCCATCACGCTCCAGGTAGAACGGATACTCGTGATGAATCTCCATTGTCAGTGCCTTACGGTACAGGTCAGAGGAGCCAAACATCAGAATACGCTGCTTATCCTGATCTGAGATGTCTGTACCTTTCAGATCCTCCGCAGTCCATAGTCTGTTCGGCAGTTCAGCCAGCGTTTCATGCATGAGAGTACCATAGCGTGTACCGTTCTCATGCGTATCCGGATCGAGATCCGGAAGAAAAGTCAGCTCAGCAGAACTTGGCGTGGAACTGACAGATAATGTCTGAACATTTCCCTGATAATGAGGAAGTTCTGCGGCATACTTTTCCGGCAGAGGCGCTTCCGGTTCTGCTTCTTCCAGCCCCACGGTGCATACTTCATATAGACCCGCAATTGGCTGCAGTGTCTGCCGCAGCAGTCCGCTCATGCCTTTGCGTTCTGCAAGAGTTGCCAGGGTGATCCGATCCCCTGGAACAGTTTCTTTCTTTGCGGCGGTATCTACAATGTATAACCTTTCCTCTGCCCGCGTCAATGCTACATAGAGAAGCCGTGTGTACTCTTCCAGATCTTCCAGATTATCCTTGTATTCAATCGCCAGTCGATCAATCGTCGGACGCATGGTCCGGTAGGGCATATCCATATGCCGGATACCGATGCACAGGCTGTCATCAACCATGACATCACTGCTCTTTTCCTGGTTGAGCGACTTGCTGCTGCTGAACAGAAATACGTTTTTATACTGCAGTCCCTTAGACTGGTGAATGGTCGTTACTGTTACTGCCTGATCATCCCGGCTGCGGGACATCGCTTCACTGGATTTCTCATTGTCTGAAGCATTCATCATATCCATAAGATCGTAGACAGAACGCCTGGTTTGTTCCAGTTTTACGGTCTTTTCAAACAGAAAGTCAAAGTTGGATTTCTGACTGCTGTCGAGTGATTCATAGAAACAGTCTGATGCGGCAATCGCATTGAGCAGTGCACACAGGCCATCTCTTCTGGCGATTTCACGAAACTGGCTTAGAAGGTCCAGCAGTTCGGGGTGCTCTTTCTGGATTCCCTGATAAACAGAGCCGTGACGAATTTTCAGTTCTGCCAGTATCTGATCGCTGAGACCGCCAAGCGGAGAAGTGGCGGCAGTCAGAAGTGCAACCGGGTCAGCCGGGTTCAGCATGCAGGTAAGCACCGCACGTATGGTCATGCAGAGATCTGAATGATAGAAGCCTTCCCTGGCATCGATATCATAGGGAATATGGTAATGCTCAAATACCTGTCTTAAAATCGGTTTGTCATTATGACTTCTCAGCAGTACTGCCATATCACTGAAGCTGGATCCTTCTTCTCTGACAAGCCGCAGGATTTCTCTGGCAATGCAGTCTGCCTTGGCTGTCTTGGCGGCAGGCGGTTCATCCGCTCGGTCAGTCTCAGCGGAATGATCTTCGCTGTCTTCAGGAATATCCGTTTCATCGTTCAGATGAACATCTACGTTAAAGAACCGGATTGGGCATGGTTTGCTCAGTTTCTGCCGATCGGTTCCGATGGAAACCGTGTCCTCCTGATCATAGTGATCCTGGCAGCCCTCTGCGTTCATCAGCCGGGCAAACAGAAGATTGCAGAAATCAACAATATTGCTGCGCGAACGGTAATTGTGTTTCAGCGTAATCCGATAAATCTTGGGATCCTTCAGCATGGAACGCATCAGTTCCGGCCGAGCCTGACGGAAGCGGTAGATGGATTGCTTTACATCACCGACTCGGAAGATGGTATTCGGTTTCGCCAGCATCTCGATAATTCTGTTCTGAAGGATGGAAGTATCCTGAAATTCATCAACCATAACTTCATCAAAGTGTTTCTTATATAGCAGTGAGACTGCATTGTCATTGGCAGTCAGGATTTCCAGAGCATAGCGCTCCATGTCAGTAAAGTCCATGCAGGCATTGATCTGCTTCTGGTGCTGAAATTCGGCTTCCGTTCTTTCAGCAAGATCGATCAGCGTATGAATCAGCGGAACATTGTCGTTGTGATCACTGATCTGAATTGAAGAGTCATAGAGAATCTTTGCCAGAGCATCGGCATTTGCATAGAACGACTTTCTGGCGGCGGTATATTCTTCTGCCTTGCCATCAGATGCGGATTTCAGTTCTCCCATAGAATAGAAGCAGGAAGTAAACAGATCATAGCTGCGGTGTTCCAGCAGGGCATTGAGATTTTCCAGAGCATTGCATAAAGACGCGGTACTGTCTGCCGCATTGGCTTTGTTCAGTTTGTCAGTATCTGAAGAATGCACTGCCATTGTTTTCAGATCCTGACGCATGGAATAAAGAATCAGATGCAGAGACTGATCATAGCTGTTCAGTACATCTTCCGGCATCTGATCCAGACGCTGAATCATCTCAGCATGGCTGCGAGCCTTCTCAAACCATTCATGCGGACTGGCACTGGCATCTGCGTGATCGCTTATCTTGATGAGTATTTCCAGCAGGGTATCATAGTCTTCACTGCGCTGACAGAAACGATTCAGTACCTCAAGCAGTTCCTTGTTATGTGAGAGTTCATAGTCATTCAGAACAATTTGAAAACTGTCCTTCAGAAGAGCATCATGCTCGCCATCATCCAAAACGTGCTGGGAAGACGCGGGATTCAGGGAGATGACAGTGCAGTATTTCTCAATGATTGTCAGACAGAATGAGTCGATGGTAGTGATATCTGCGGAATCGATCAGAATCATCTGAGATTCAATCCATTCCTGCAGATCGGAGTGATGTTCAGAGACTGCATTCTGCAGCTCTTCCTGAAGTCTGGCGTTGACGCGATTCTTCATTTCACCGGCAGCGGCCTGAGTAAAGGTGACAGCCAGAATGCGATCCAGCGGAATCCTGTCTATGCAGCAGCGCTTGATCAGGCGCTCTACCAAAACCTTAGTCTTGCCTGCACCGGCAGAAGCTGATACCAGAATATCACTGTCGGTATGCTCAACAGCTTCCATCTGCTGAGGATCCAGATTCAATGTGCTCATCGGTTGGAATCCTCCTTTTTAACGGCGGCCTTCTGATATTTAAATTTCGTATCTGCCATAACTCGATGTTCGGCTTTCTTTGCTGGTTTATGATTGCGGCATACAGCAGCGTAATCACAGAACCCGCAGGCATTCTGAGTGGGATCCACCTGAATCTGCCCGCTCAGTATGCCATCTCGAAACTGCTGATACAGTGCTTCTACCGCTTCAGACACTTCCTTGAAGTCAAGCATCTTATTAGGACTGAAGAATCTGATATAGGAATCCGGATCATCTTCGATCGGACTCCAGGCCCAGCCCTTCAGCGTTCGTCTGCTTTCCATCAGTTCCTTCATGTGCGCAGGTTCTCTGATGCCGTCATTCTCTGAAAATCCCTTGATCTGTGCTTTGCCGGCGGGATCTTCAGCCGGGGACTGCTTCATGCTGAAGTAGTAGGTGCCGGCAGGGGCCATTCCGGTTTCTTTCGCTTCTGCCATTGCGTAAGATAACAGCTGAAGCTGAGTGCCGGTCTTGATCATGGATTCAGAAAGCTTCTGATCAGATGATTTGTAGTCGATGATGCGGAAGGTATGATTTAAAAGATCAATGCGGTCAATGATGCCGTGAAGCTGAATGCCGTCAATGATCTCAAAGTCAAAGCGCTTTTCACAATTTACCGGCTTGAAGATAGTGGATTCCTCCATCTGCTTCAGGAAGGAAAGAAAGCTGATCATATATTTGTAACAGGTAATACTGCCATTGACGCTCTTTATATGGTTGTGGAGAGGATTAAGAAGAAACCGGAGCTTAATAAGGAGCTGGCGCAGAATTTGCTAAAAGCTGGGTACAATGTAAAACGTAATAAAAAGATGGTTCTGATAACCGGGCATAGAAGAGAAAACTTTGGCGAGGGTTTCACTTGGGATAATCCTGAT
>SABF01000249.1 GCA_009929095.1 Erysipelotrichia bacterium | reverse complement strand
GATCATTCCGGCTGGAATGTGGTCATCAACGGCGGCAGGATTGATACCGGCATGGATGCACTGGAATGGGTTGCTGAAGGTGTCCGGCTCGGGGCTGGTGAAATTCTTCTGACTTCCATGGATGCGGATGGCACAAAGCAGGGATTTGATATTTCTTTCTGCAAGGCAGTGAAACAGATCGTTCAGGTTCCGGTCATTGCCAGCGGCGGCTGCGGCAGTCTGGAGCACTTCAATGAAGTATTTCAGGAGAATGCGGCAGATGCAGCACTGGCAGCGAGTCTCTTCCACTATGGTGAGCTTACTGCAGGACAGGTCAAGGAATATCTGAATGAGAGAGGGGTGCCGGTTCGTTTATGATCAAGCCGAATTTTGAAAAAGGAAATGGACTGATTCCATGCATTGTGCAGGAAGCATCTACCGGTGAGGTACTCATGCTTGCATACATGAATGAAGAGAGTCTGAAGAAGACAATGGATACAGGTCTGGCGGTTTACTGGAGCAGAAGCCGAAAGGAACTGTGGACAAAAGGAGAAACCAGCGGTCATTATCAGCATGTCAGAGAGATTCTGATTGACTGTGATGAAGATACGCTGCTGATCAAAGTAGAACAGGATGGCGCAGCCTGCCACACTGGCAGACATGCCTGCTTCTATCGTACGATCGATGGAAAGGAAATATCGCAATGACTGAACTGGAGAAGATGTATGAAGCCGCACTGGAGCGTAAAGCTGCACCGGAAGAGGGAAGTTATACCAGCTATCTGTACCAGAAAGGTCTGAAGAAAATTCTGAAGAAGATTGGTGAAGAAAGTACTGAAGTCATCATCGCTGCACTGTCTGAATCGGATGAAGATCTGATTGGAGAGATCAATGACCTTGCCTATCATGTCATTGTCATGATGGTGGAAAAGGGAATCACTCTGGAACAGGTGGAAACTGTCATGAAGCAGCGGGCAGAAAAGAAGCATAATCTGAAAGCAGAGCGAAAGCCGATTGTAAACTTATGAGATCCATGTAAGATATCTGCAGGAGACTGATCAGATGAAAGAATTTGAAGAACTGTTTTATAAAGATCCGTACTGTCAGGAATTTGATGCAAAGGTACTGTCGTGCACACCGGCAGAGGATGGCTTTGATGTGCTTCTCAGTGATACTGCTTTCTATCCGGAAGGCGGCGGACAGCCAAGTGATATCGGCACTCTGGATGATGCGCACGTACTGCATGTCAGCCGTACCGGAGATGGAGTTGTTCATCATGCGGACCGCGCACTGGAAGTGAATTCTTCCGTGCATGGTGCGATTGACTGGAACGTTCGTTTTGATCATATGCAGCAGCATTCCGGTGAACATATTATGTCCGGTCTGATTCATCATAAGTTTGGCTATGAGAATGTCGGATTCCATATGGGACCTGATGTGACACTGATTGACTTTGATGGAACGATGACCTGGGAACAGATAAAGGAAATAGAACTTGAGGCCAACGGGATTGTCTGGCGCAATGAAGTAATTGAAGCGGCGTTTCCAACCGCAGAAGAGCGAACAGCGATCCCTTATCGCTCTAAAAAGGAACTGAGCGGAGATGTGCGCATCGTTACCATTCCGAATGCGGATGTATGTGCCTGCTGCGGAACGCATGTTTCAAGAACAGGTGAAATCGGACTCATCAAAGCACTGTCAGCAGTCCGGCATCATAATGGAACCAGAATTGAACTTGTATGCGGCAGACGGGCATATTTCGATGATGTCGAGAAGACAGATGCCGGAAACAGAATCATGAATCTTCTGTCATGCAGAAGATATGAGACTGCTGAAGCAGTTGAACGGCTGCAGAACAGTTCACTTGCCAAAGACCGGACAATCAATGCCATGGCCGATCAGACACTGAAAATCAAGGCAGATACCTATCCGGCTGGCGGATCATTGATCATTGATGAAGAGACGGGAATAGATATCAATGCCCTGCGCTCCTTCTGTACAAAGCTGATCAAAGAGAATAAGGCGGAGACTGCAGCGGTGCTGTTTGCCCAAGGAAGTGCAGAAGATCAGATCAACTATCTGATCATGTCCAATGTGCGCAATCTGAAGGAAGATGCCAGGGTGCTGAATGAGCAGCTGAATGGAAGGGGCGGCGGCAGACCGGATGCGATACAGGGGACATTCCGTGCGCCGATTGAAGCGATCCGGGAAACTCTGTCAGAGAGATTGAAATAAATCTGATGAGAATGCACTGAAGTGCATTCTTTTTATCGAAAATCTCATGGATTTACTGCATACAATTCATCAGATCAAAATGTTTATCTGATCAATGAACAGCGGATTTGTTCCGTTGTCATTGATGTGATCGTCGAAATCATATTTGATGCATCAGCGACAATTCTGCAGATATTGAGAATTAACAGATTTCAAAGAGAAGCGGCTGTATTGAATGGTGCGGCTATTGCAAAGGGCTGTATGCAGTACTTCAGAAATCTGCGTATTGTCTGGCTGTGGAACCTGATGCAGGCAATACTGGCAGCCGACGGTACAGCAAGGATCATCAGAACGGTTCTCAGAAAAAAAGAGAACGGGATGAATTGAAAAAATATGTTACGGGTGCTATGACATAGATAGAAAGAAAGTCGGCTGCACCGCTTCTTCTGATGCCTGCGGTGGCCGGCTGAAAAGGAGAATGATAATTATGAATCAGAAACAGCTTGAACGGATGCACAATGGGAAGGGCTTTATTGC
>SABF01000248.1 GCA_009929095.1 Erysipelotrichia bacterium | reverse complement strand
GTTACGAATGTACGAACACCAAGCTGCAGAATTGCAAGATATACCGCAAAGTTCAGGCAGGTATTGATGATATACATTGTGAAGTCTTTGCCTTCTGCCAGGAATCCGGCAGTTACCAGATAGTCTTTTCCAAGGATCAGAAGGATTGTTCCGAAGAACAATGTCATCAGAATTGCTGTAGAGACCATGTTCTCGTTGAAGATTGACATGAATCCAGGAAGCTTAATATCTTCAAGACGCTTGGAATTTTCTTTATGTCCGAAGAACTTTTCAGCCAGCCAGGAAGAGAATGCGATGCCAAACATCTGCTGATGAGCAACGCAGAATCCACCGCCGTCAGTCAGATCCTGTGTAAGTTCAACCGTCAGGTTAGAACCAACAGCCCAGTACAATCCAAGGATCAGTCCCATGATCAGAAGAATCTGAGTATTTCCAAGTGTCGGGAAGCAGAACAGAATCAGCCAGAATGCAGTAGAAGCCTGCTGCATCTGTACATGACCTGTCGTAAAGACAGCACGCATCTTTGTGATTTTGTTAAACTTGACCAGAATCAGGTTGAAGATGAATGCGATCAGAAGAAGCAGCATAACCTGTGAGAATGTTCTGCCGAATACTTCTTCAACTCCGGCCGTAACAGCGTTCTGTCCAAAATACGGATCGATTACCATTGCGTTCAGATTGAAGCGATCTTTCAGTCCAACCAAAATCGGACGGAAGTTGCTGACCAGTCCGCCGGAGCCGACAGACAGAATCAGATATCCAACTGTTGCCTTAATGAAACCGGCGAAGGCCTCATAGAATGGCTTTTTAAGAAGCAGATATCCAATAAATACGATTAAACCTATGAAATATGCTGGCTGGGTGAGAATGTTGGTCGCAAACCACGACCAGATACTGAGTAGAATGTCCATGTTGTACCCCTTTCGTACAGTTATTCGTATTTCTTTGCTACGGTCAGCAGATCGTCATCATTTTTGACCTTCAGCAAATCTTCAACCAGTTCATCGTTCATCAGCATCTCACTCAATTCCATCATGTTTTTCAGATGCTCTTCATGATTCGCTGCAGCAAGCATGAAGAACAGCCTTGCATCTTTTTCATGATCATTGGAATCAAAGACTACCGGAGCTTCAACTTTCATAAACCCGATTGCTGTCTTGTAGACACCTGCAGCACCTTCGGTTGAATGAGGCATTGCAATGTTCGGGGCAATGACAATATACGGTCCATATTTCTCCACACAGGCAATGACCGCCTGAATATATTGTTCATCGATATATTTCTGATCAACCAGCGGCTGACCTGATGCTTTGACCGCATCCTGCCATGTCTTGAATTCCTGATGATAGCAAGTTACCTTTTGTTCAACGAACTGATTTAGAAGCATATCCTGTCTCCTTTTCAGAGAATGCTTCTGAACGGAACGTTGGGCTCATCCGTGAAGCAGTCTTCAAATCCCCTTCTGTAATGGAACTGACGTTTGTCGCTGTCACCTGGATAAATGAACTTGCCGCCTACATCCCAGATGAACGGTTTGAACTTATACTGCATGACATATTTTCTGTAATCGTACAGCATCAGAATTTCCTGCGGATCAGCTTTGAAGTTCGTCCACACATCATAGTGGAATGGAATCACTACCTTGCAGCGAAGAGCTTCCGCCATGCGAAGGATATCAATCGAAGTCATCTTGTCCTGATTGCCAATCGGATTCTCTCCATAGGAGCCAAGAGCGACATCAATGTCATAATCCTTGCCATGCTTAGCATAATAGACAGAGTAGTGAGAGTCACCGCTGTGGTAGATAGATCCGGCCGGTGTTTTAATCAGATAGTTGACAGCTTTCTCATCCATATCGGTCGGGCATACACCGCGGACATCCTCATCATTGGTAACCAGGCATGTCCTATCGAAGGAATCCAGTACGATGATCTCAGTATCCTTGATCATAATATGATCACCTGGCTTTACGGCATGACAGCGATTTGCAGGAACACCATAGCTCAGCCATTTTTCAACACTTTTCTTAGGGCCGATAAACGGTACATCATCCTTGCAGTTCTTCATAACAGCTGCCGCATAGTATGGATCAATGTGATCATTGTGATAGTGAGTTGAGAGCACTGCATCTACCGATGTTACAGCAAATGGATCATATACGATCGGTGCAGCTCTGAGATTCGGCTGCGTCATTCTTCCGCCCGTCATGTTTCTCATCTGATGAAACGGTGCCATTTCCTTGGTTTTCTGTGATCTCTTGCCGTTTCCAAACCAGAGATCGACTGATATGTTTGTGTTGTTTTCAGTTTTGATCCAGAGACCTGTGCAGCCAATCCACCACATGGCAAATGTTCCTGGCTTTACAATTTCATTGTCAATTTCTTCATTCAGCCAAGTACCCCACTCAGGGAACGCCCCAAGAATCCACGACTCTCTTGTGATGTCTTTAATATCAGGCATAGATAGTTACCTCCTTCTTAGCCTTGCTTCATTCTCAGAATAATCAGCTTTGCATGATTCGGCAACGCCATTATATGACCGATAATCGAAATATATGAATTATTTACCGCTTACATGTTCATTAAATATGACTAACTCAAATATATATTGACTTTTACGATTGTTTATTCATATAATTTCGTGAAAAGTGAGGCAAATCTTCATGAAAAAATTCGGTGCATTCAAATTGTCGGCAGGAGCAGCCAGAATGCTTCATATCATTATTTACTGCATCTTTCTAGTGT